>NZ_JAJSOU010000011.1:0-190660 GCF_021282405.1 Buttiauxella cochleicola | reverse complement strand
GTTTTAAGACCTTTAGCCAGTTCAGCCGCAAGGGCTTTAAGTTTCTTTTCGTCCATAATTTGCCTGTCTCCGTTGTTGGAGTGAACATATCAAAAACAGGCAGATACACAATTTTAATTACAGTCTCTCGCCGTTTGAGGGGATAGCGCTACTTTATTATCGCTGCCATTTACCACGGTTTCGGCATCAACCGGCCAGTTGTGCATCTCCCAACCTAAGCCCTGATACATGCTGCCGATGCGCCAGTAGCGTGTTTGTGCGAGCTCAATTCCCTTACGTAATGTTGAAGAACCTACCTGTTCAGGCTTGATGTTTGCCTGTACCCAACTAGCCATATCTTCAATCGTTGTTTTCACGCCATAGGCTTCTGCATCCAGCATGCCCGGTGAAACGTGCACTGCCTTATCGTTACGGTAGCCCCATGCGTAGTTGTGCTCCTCAGATGCGGGCACTTTTATCCATGTATGCACAAGGTTTAACGGCTGGAATACGCGTCTGGACATTGCCTCTTCAAAGCTCATTCCTGATGGCTTCACCGCCAACGCGCCGAAGAGGCCGATGCTGGCATTAGCATAGAGACGAGTGGATCCCGGAGCCCATTGTGGCTGCCAGTTCTGGTAAAAGTGGAGTAAGGAAGCCTGGTTTGTGACTTCATCAGGAACCTGTAGCGGTAAGCCCCCTGCGGTATAGGTGGCAAGTTGCAGTAGGTTAATGTCTTTCCATTGCTTACCGGTGAGTGCAGGCCAGTACTTCGTTGCCGGGTCGCTTAGTTTTATTTCCCCACGGGCTACGCTATCGCCACCCAGAACACCGGTAAAGGTCTTACTGACAGAGCCGAGTTCAAACAATGTCTCTTTCGTGACCGGTAAATTTTTGGCGATATCAGCCTGACCGTACGTGAAGTAATAGGGTTTTCCCTGATAAATAACGGCGACGGCCATGCCGGGTATATTCTGCTCTTTGAGCAGGGGCTCAATGGTCTGATTGACTGTCTGAGCAATCTGTTGTTCGGTCAAAGCTTTCGTGGCAGCAAGCGTTGAGCAGGAGGCCGTGAGCATTAGCACACAGCAAAGTGTTTTTTTCATCATTGAATAGCTTCCATAAAGTGACACGACAGCATGCCCTGAACGACTCAATTTATCATCAGTCCTCATGAGTTTCTTAGCGAATATGTTTATGTGTCAGGCGGGAAGATACAAAGAAAAAGGCCTGCACATGGCAGGCCTTGTCACTGGAATGTTTAACTTTAGAGAGTGATGACACCAATAAAAGTCACAACAGTCAGAATGGCTGCAAGACCGTAGAACACCCACTTGCCAGATGGCACATGAATTTTCAGGTCATGCATGGCGTGGTGGATACGGTGCAAACCACACCACAGCGGCAGCACAATCATCAGGAAGATGAACAGGCGACCAATCAGGCTTTGTGAGAATGCCAGCACACGGTCATAGCCTAATGCATCGCCCGGGAAAAGCCCCAGCGGCAGCATGATGCCTATCAGCAGCACGATAACTGGCGCGATGATGGCGCCCCACATGCCGCCTGCGCCAAACAGACCCCAGAATACCGGCTCGTCGGAGCGTTTTGGATTTGGATTAATCATGACGTCCCCCTTACCAGAACAGTGCAATAAACAGAATGACGACCGTGGCGACAACTGTCACCGCCCACAACCCTTTAATCACTGGCTCCGGCCCCATTTTGTCATCTTTGATGATGATATTGGCGGCCTTTGGTGCCAGTTCAAACCAGGTTTTCGTATGCAACAACGCAGCCGCTAACGTGATCAGATTGAGGATAACCACGATAGGGTTCTGGAGGAAACTGACAAACCCTGCCCAGCTTTCCGGGCCACTTTTCAAAGAGAAAAGGCCGCACAGCAACAAGATGCTGAACCAGACGGTAGGCACAGCAGTTCCTTCACGAATCATATAAAAACGATAGAAACCCAGTTTTTTCCACCAGGTAGGGGTCATCGTCCGCACATATGGCTTACGTTTCGTAGTCATTTTGCACTCCTTAGCGTGGTTTCAGGGTAGCAATCAAAAAGTCTTTCGAACTTTCGACTTTACCCTGCTGGATGGCAGCGGCGGGATCGACGTGTTTCGGGCACACTTCGGAGCAGTAGCCCACGAAAGTACAGCTCCAGACGCCGTTCTGGCCGTTTAACTGCGCCATACGCTCTTTCTTGCCATGGTCGCGGTTATCCAGGTTGTAACGATGAGCAAGCGTGATTGCAGCCGGGCCAATAAACTCTGGGTTTAAACCAAACTGCGGGCATGCGGAATAACACAGGCCACAGTTGATGCAGCCCGAGAACTGATGGTATTTCGCCATTTGGGCTGGAGTCTGGGTATTTGGCCCCTGGTCTGGAGTACGCGAGTTGCCGATAATGTACGGCTTAATCGCTTCCAGGCTTTCGATAAAGTGGGTCATATCGACCACCAAATCGCGCTCAATAGGGAAGTTTGCCAGCGCTTCAACCTTCATGCCTTTGGTGTATTCGCGCAGGAAGGTTTTACAAGCCAGTTTAGGCACGCGGTTGACCATCATGCCGCAAGAGCCGCAGATAGCCATACGGCATGACCAGCGATAGCTGAGATCAGGTGCCAGGTTGTCTTTGATATAACCCAGCGCATCCAGCAGCGAGGTTTGCTCATCATAAGGCACTTCATAGATTGCACTGTGTGGCTCGTTATCCGTTTCCGGGTTGTAGCGCACCACTTCAATCTTCAGGGTCTTCATCGCATCAGCCATTAGACGCCTCCTTCTTCTTATCGGCCGCTTCTGATTCCGCACCGTAGACGCGTTTTGCCGGTGGCAGGGTGGTGATTTTCACATCGCTGTATTCCAGACGCGTAGTTCCATTCGCGTCACGGAAAGCGAGAGTGTGCTTCAGGAAGTTCACGTCATCACGCTCGGTGCAACCTTCGTCCAGACGCTGGTGCGCGCCGCGAGACTCTTTACGAGCCATCGCTGAGTGCGCCATACATTCGGCAACGTTCAGGCCGTGGCCCAGCTCGATGGTGTAGAGCAAATCAGTATTGAACACGCTGGATGTGTCAGTAATGCGAACGCGTTTGAAGCGCTCCTGCAGCTCAGCCAGCTTGTCTTTCGTTTTCTGCATCAGTTCTGGTGTGCGATAAATACCGCAACCTTCTTCCATGGACAGACCCATTTCATCGCGGATCTTCGACCAGTTCTCAGTACCTTCCTGATTCACCAGTTTCTTCAGGCGAGTTTCGACATCAGCCGCTTGTGCATTCAATGCAGCATCATTGGCGGGCTGTGCTTCGTTAGCACGACGCATCGCACCTTCACCTGCCAGGCGACCAAACACCACCAATTCTGCCAGAGAGTTCGAACCTAAACGGTTCGCACCATGCAGACCAACAGACGAACATTCGCCGACTGCGAATAGGCCTTTAATGCGTGATTCGCACTGACTGTCGGTTTCGATACCACCCATGGTGTAGTGCGCGGTAGGGCGAACAGGAATCGGCTCTTTAACCGGGTCGACGCCAACATACGCTTTTGCCAGTTCGCAGATAAACGGCAGACGTTCGAGAAGTTTTTTCTCGCCCAGGTGACGCAGGTCGAGATAAACCACATCGCCACGTGGCGTAGGAACGGTACGGCCTGCGCGCCATTCGTGCCAGAAGGCCTGAGAAACTTTGTCGCGCGGACCGAGTTCCATATATTTGTTGCGCGGCTCGCCCAGAGGGGTTTCAGGCCCCATGCCGTAATCTTGCAGATAGCGATAGCCGTCTTTGTTAACCAGAATACCGCCTTCACCACGGCAGCCTTCCGTCATCAGAATGCCGGAACCTGGCAGGCCGGTTGGGTGATATTGCACAAATTCCATATCACGCAACGGTACGCCGTGGCTCAATGCCATGCCCATACCATCGCCGGTCACGATGCCGCCGTTAGTGTTATAGCGATAAACACGACCAGCACCACCGGTTGCCATAACAACGGCGTTTGCGCGGATTTGTACCAGCGTGCCTTCCATCATATTCATGGCGACCAGGCCACGAGCAGCACCATCATCAACCAGGATATCGAGCACGAAGTGCTCGTCAAAACGCTGGATTTGCGGGAACTGTAATGAGGTCTGGAACAGGGTGTGGAGCATATGGAAGCCGGTTTTATCCGCGGCAAACCAGGTGCGCTCAATCTTCATGCCACCAAAACGGCGAACGTTCACTGAACCGTCCGGACGGCGGCTCCATGGGCAACCCCATTGCTCAAGCTGTGTCATTTCGGTTGGGCAGTTATGCACGAAGTAGTCGACTACGTCCTGCTCGCACAACCAGTCGCCACCGGAAACGGTGTCGTTGAAATGGTATTCGTAACTGTCGTGATCCTGCGTAACGGCAGCAGAACCCCCTTCGGCGGCCACGGTGTGGCTACGCATTGGGTAGACTTTGGAGATCAGAGCGATTTTGGCTTGTGGATTGGCTTGTACCGCCGCGATGGCTGCTCGTAAGCCCGCTCCGCCAGCGCCTATTATGGCAAGATCGGCTTGAAAGGTTTGCACGACATTCCTCCAGATTTTAGTTATTTCGCATAGCTAATTTAACCAAAGGTAGTTCACCGATACGGCGGCAGCTATAGCGAAAGGGTTTTCCCTGCTCCTTTGTAGGTAGCGGATTATAGCCGCAGGCTTTTTAAGGAAATTTGACGTGTTCGATTTTTTTGCTGTTCAGTTCAGCAATTAATTAGTAGTAGTGATGAGTTACGTCACGAAATTCACATTATCAGCGCCCTTGCCGCGTATACCCGTCGCCCTTCAAAATGCAGGGGTGTTGGCTACACTCACTCACCCGAATCACTTACTTCAGTAAGCTCATCGGGATTTGCTCGTTTGCCGCCGACCTGCATCTCGAAGTTTCTCGGGTATAAATGGTGGTGAAAATTTACTGCGCAAAATTTGTCTCCCTTATGCGATGCGGGTAGACTTCTCGGCCTTGTTTGAATACGGAGACTCCACCATGAGCGAAACGGCCACCTGGCAGCCGAGCGCATCCATCCCCAACCTGTTAAAACGCGCTGCGATCATGGCAGTCATTCGGCGTTTTTTTGCCGACCGCGGTGTACTGGAGGTGGAAACACCGTGCATGAGTCAGGCTACGGTAACGGACATTAATCTGTTCCCGTTTGAAACCCGTTTTGTGGGCCCAGGCCACGCTCAGGGCGTGAATTTGTACCTGATGACCAGCCCGGAATATCACATGAAACGCCTGCTGGCGGCGGGCATCGGCCCGGTATTCCAGCTGTGCCGTAGCTTCCGTAATGAAGAGATGGGTCGCCACCATAATCCAGAGTTCACTATGCTGGAGTGGTACCGCCCTTGCTACGATATGTATCGTCTGATGAATGAAGTTGATGATTTACTGCAACAGGTTCTGGAAACTGATGCCGCGGAGTCTCTCTCATATCAGCAGGCTTTCCAGCGCCATCTGGAAATTGACCCACTTTCTGCGGATAAAACGCAGTTGCGCGAAGTGGCGAAAAAACTCGATTTAAGCAACATTGCCGATCAAGAAGAAGACCGCGATACCTTGCTGCAGCTGCTGTTCAGCATGGGTGTTGAGCCACATATTGGTAAAGACAAACCGACGTTTGTTTATCACTTCCCGGCAAGCCAGGCAGCCCTTGCGCAGATCAGCACCGAGGATCACCGCGTTGCGGAGCGTTTCGAGGTTTACTTCCGAGGTATTGAGCTGGCGAATGGTTTCCACGAATTGACCGATGCGCGTGAGCAGCAGCAGCGTTTCGAGCAGGATAATCGCAAACGTGTTGCTCGCGGTTTGCCACAGCAGCCGATTGATGTGAATTTGCTGGAAGCACTCAAGGCAGGATTGCCAGATTGTTCAGGTGTTGCGCTAGGTGTGGATCGTTTGATTATGTTAGCGCTAAAGGCTGAAAGTCTGGCTGATGTGCTGGCGTTCCCGGTAGATAGGGCTTAAAAAAACGGTGGATAACGCTTGCGCTTATCCACCCTACAACTGCAGATTGATTTTCGTAGGTCGGATTAGCGTAAGCGACATCCGACTCTTCGTTACAAACTCCCCGGCGTACGTCCCGCTTTCCCCGAAGAAGTCACCGTCTTAGCACTACGTTGCCCGCCCAGACTATCCAGACGCATCTGGAATGGTGGGAATGGCAGCTCGATACCGTGTTCACGGAAACCTTGCAGAATGAGCTGATGAATTTCGTGGCGCAGTGGCATACGGTGGTTCATCTCAGCGGCATAAATTCGCAACTCAAAGATTTGAATACCCGCCTGTAAATCGACCAGGAAGGCTTCTGGTGCCGGGTTATCAATCACCAGCGAGCAGCGCTCGGCTGCCTGCAACAACACTTTCGTGACTTCCTCGCTGTTTGCATCAGACGGGGCCGGAACTGTGAGCACCACACGCGTGACTGAATCCGATAACGACCAGTTGATAAACTGCTCGGTGATAAACGCTTTATTTGGCACGATTATCTCTTTACGGTCCCAGTCGCTGATGGTGGTAGCACGGGTGTTGATCTTGGTGACGCTGCCGGTGAGATCGCGGATTGTCACGGTGTCACCAATACGAATCGGCTTCTCGAACAGAATTATCAGGCCAGAGATAAAGTTGGCGAAAATTTCCTGCAAACCAAAACCCAGACCAACACCGAGGGCCGCAACCAGCCACTGCAATTTCGACCACTCAATGCCAATCATTGAGAAACCGACCAGGGTGCCGACAAGCAGCAGCAGATATTTAGTTACGGTGGTAATGGCGTAACCCGTACCTGGCGCCAAATCCAGGTGCTGTAAGAGCGCAAGTTCGAGTAGTGCAGGGAGGTTACGTACCAGTTGCATGGTGATAATCAGCACCAGAATGGCAATTAACACTGAACCCAGGGTTATCGGCTCGATGCTTTCCACGCCTTGTACCGTTGAGGTCACATCCCACAAGGTGATGTTCTCAAGGAAGCCAAATGCAGAGTGGATTTCTGACCACAACACAATGACCGACAAAAGCGCAATCAGCATCAAAATCGAACGCACCAGACGCAGTGATTGCACGCTGATGGTATCCAGATCGATTTCAGGTTCTTCGATAGTTTCTGATGAGCCTTCATTGCTGTGGCTATGTGCAGCTTCTTCTTCACCACGCGCACGTTGGGCGAGTATTTCAGCACGGCGATGTTTAGCGCGGTCAAAGGCCAGGCGGCGGCGCTGAATCAGCATCCAACGGCGGAAGATATGGTACACAACGAGCAGTAAGAACCAGATAGCCACTGACGTTTCAAGCCTTGCCAGCAAGGCCTGTGCAGTTGCCAGGTAACCCACTGCCGCTGCAAGAATGGCGAGCAACGGGGCGGCAAGCAGCAGGTTCCACAAAATGGTGTTAGCGATGTTTTCGCTATTACCTTGTTTATCCAGATACAGCGGAATGCCCGCGCGTTTCAGGCTCAGGGTGACCAGTGCCATTGCACCGCAAATTAACATAAAGCATAGTCTGCCGAGAGAGCCGGAGAACTCCCGATCGTTCAGATTATCAAACATAATCAATGCCATAATCAGCGGCACGATTAAGCCGATGCTCATCAGGTAATAGCGCATGGCGCGGGCAACACGGTGCTGCGGCCAGCCAAAATGAACAATGAACAAACCATTTGGACGGGCGAACGTGGCGCAAATCATCACGGCCCACAGCAGCGGAACCGTGGCAGTCACCCCATCACCGATAGCTACTGCAAGGGGATACGGCCAGGCAGCTTGCAGCCCGTAGCCTAGCGTTGCCCAAAGAACGGGTAAAGGTAGAGCCACCAGAATCGACCAGAAAACGGTACGCAAGGTTAGGCTGAAGTGATCCTGAGTAACCTTACCCACCTTCGCACTCGAACGCTCAAGGAAAGCAGAAAAATGCCGGCGGGAGCTGACACTAAAGCCCACCAGTATCAATGCAGCGAACAGTGGCAGCAGTGTTTCCTTGCTGGTTAGCATCATAATGGTGGCACTGCCAAGCTGGCTGAAGGTGTCCATCGATACCAGACGACGCAAATCCTGCACAATCTCCACCGGCCAGGTGATGCCCATCGGGCTGACATCTGAGGTCCAGAACAGGTAACGGTGTGTTGCTTCGTTGACCTCTTTTAACGCATCTTCCAGTTGGCTATTCGCCACTTTCAGTTTGGTGAGCTCAAGAATCAGGTTATCGCCACCTTGCAGCAAGGAATTGAGCAGTTCGCGCTGGGTGCGCAATTGCGCTTCCAGAATACGGTTTTGCTCACTGGTGAGCTCCTGGCCATCGTTCTGACGAATCTGGCGTAATTGCTGCTGCTTGTTCATCAGGTCTTCATAATGCAGACGCTGTACACGCAGCTGGCCAAGTTCGGTATCCAGTTGCTGAGGCTTTGGCATTTCAGGTAAACGAGCTACCTGAGCGCGTAAGGCTTCACCCAACACATTCGACACGCCAAGCCATTGTGACTGTTCGCGCAGTGTGTTGAGTGCCTGACGCACTTGCAAGGTTTGGCTTGAGGCCTGGCGTTGCTGAGAGGCCACTAAATCCATACGCTGAGCCTGTTGATTCAACGCCTGGGATAATTCACGGTTATTTTTAAACTGGTCAACGATACCTGATGGCAGGTTGGCGCTACTTTCAGCCAGCAATTCTGTGCTTTCCAGGGCCTTTTCAGCTTCTCGCTGGCGCTGGTTATTCAACTGATTACGTAATGCCTGGAGATAGGCATCCAGGTGTTCGCTCTGTTTCTGGGCAAGCTCAGCGCGCAGGCGAGCAAGTTCCTGGCGGTTACTGGCTGACAACTGTGCCAGCTCCAGTTCATCGACCAGGGCTTTCAGGCGTGATGATTCAGCCTGTAAAGAGAGATTTTGTGCCTGCGCTAGCGGTGTGCTGGTGGCAGGCGGGGTACCCATCCGACGTTCCACCTCGTTTAACTGGCGGCGCGCATCGGTTTGCTGTTGAGGCAGTTGGCTGAGCGAATCGGTGATTTCTCTAGTGCGTTCCTGCTCTTGCTGTGCAAGGCGGCTTTTATCCAGTAATTGGCTGCTAACTTGCAGGATTTCCTGATTTAACGCATCGGTGCTCATGGTCTCTGGCACTTTTGGCGGTTCATCGCGCAGATTATTGATCTGCCGACGCAAGGTGTCAGAGAGTTTGGGGAAGTTATCGATAACTTGCTGGTATTGCGTGGCTCGTTCCAGCGAGACTTTGCGTTCATCAAGCGCGTTGAGCGCGGCCTGAAGTGCTTCCACGGTTTCAGGGCTACCAGGTTTGTCTTTTGCAGACTTAGCTTGTTCTAGTTCCTGGGAGATTTGTTTGGCGTCGGGGGCTGTGGCGGCATACGTCGGTAGACTAAGGCACCAGGCCATCAGAATTGTGATTATCAGGCGCACGTCAGTACCTTTAAGTGAACCAGCCCTCGTAGCGATGTGCAGAGGGCTGGGGTAGGAGAGTTAAACGTCTGGTTTGCTTTCCTGATCGGCAGCAACTTCCATTTCAGAAATCTCACTCACTGGCACTTCCGGTTCGATAACCGGCTCGGTAGAGATTGCCAGCGGCTCACCAATTTTGGTCGCAGACAGGCTTTGTAGCTGTTCAGCCAGGTTCACTTTACCTGGTGCAAACAAGTTAATGACTGTGGAACCGAGTTTGAAGCGACCCATTTCCTGGCCTTTCAGCAGCGCCACAGAGCCTTCGTTGTCCCCGGCAGGCCATGTCCAGCGTTTGATTACACCTTCACGCGGTGGCGTGATAGTACCTGCCCAAACGGTTTCGATGCTGCCTACAATTGTGGCACCCACCAGGATTTGCGCCATTGGGCCAAACTCGGTATCGAACAGACAGATAACACGTTCGTTACGTGCAAACAGGTTTGGCACGTTTTGCGCGGTTAAATGGTTTACGGAGAACAGGTCACCCGGTACGTAAATCATTTCACGCAAAATACCGTTACACGGCATGTGAACACGGTGGTAATCACGTGGTGACAGATAAGTGGTAACGAAGCTGCCGTTACGGAACAAATCAGCCATCAAATAGTTACCGGCAAGCAGAGCTTCCAGGCTGTAGTTGTGGCCTTTTGCCTGCAGGATTTTATCTTCTTCGATAGGACCTAACTGGCTCACAACACCGTCTGCTGGCATCACCAGTACATTTGGGTCGGTATTGATTGGACGAACATCGTCACGCAATGGGCGCACGAAGAATTCATTGAAGGTGCGATAGCTGGCGGTATCCGGCTTCTGAGCTTCCTTCATGTCGACTTTGTAGTATTTAACGAACAGGTCGATAACCAGTTTGGTCAACCAGCCAGCTCGTTTGCTTGCACCCCAACCTGCCAGGCGAGTCAGCCATAGTTTAGGCAGGATGTACTGGAGCGAAAGTTTAAAGTTGTCTAACAAGATAGCCTCCTGGCTAAGTACCCATATTTAGCGGGCATACACAAAAAGGAGCGCGATTTTAGCGATGCCCAGCTTAATTGTCAGCGGTCAGTATCGGAAAAGGTTTTACGCGATTTTACCTCGGACATACTTTCCAGTATGCGATGGTAATTTTCGAAACGCGTTTCGGCGATTTCCCCACGCTCAACAGCTTCGCGCAGCGCGCAGCCTGGATCGTTGGTGTGGCTACAGTCACGGTATTTGCAACGACCTAAATAGTCGTGGAATTCAGTAAACCCATGAGTGACTTGATCCGGCTCTAAGTGCCACAAACCAAACTCACGCACGCCTGGGGAGTCGATAACATCACCGCCGCCCGGGAAATGGTATAGGCGCGATGCCGTGGTGGTGTGCTGACCTAAGCCTGAGTTGTCAGAAACGTCATTCACCAGAATCTGGACTTCTTTGAACCCGAGCAGGTTATTGAGCAGACTCGATTTACCCACACCGGATTGCCCGGCAAAAATACTGACGCGGCCAATCAGGGCTTCTTCAAGCTCTTTCAGGCCTTCTACTTTATGGCTGGAAACCATCAACACGCGATAACCAATCTTGCGATAGATATCCATTTGCTCATTCACGAACTTCAGGCCAGCTTCGTCGAGCAGGTCGGTTTTGTTCAACACCAGCAACGGTTCTACTTCGAGGGTTTCGCACGCCACCAGATAACGGTCAATAATGTTCAATGACAGCTCGGGCAGAATGGCGGAAACCACAATGATTTGGTCGATGTTGGCGGCAATGGGTTTTACGCCGTCATAGAAATCAGGGCGTGTCAGGACAGTTGTGCGCTCGTGCACCGCATCAACAATGCCTTTTATGGTTACGCCAGCCGCAGCTTCTTTAGCTGGGCGCCAGACCACATTGTCGCCGGTTACCAGCGAACGGATGGTGCGGCGAATATTGCAGCGGTGAATGTCACCACCTGGTGATTCAACATCGGCATGTTGGCCGAAACGGCTGATTACGCGACCATCGCGCGGTTCGCCAAACTGAGAGTCGTCAGGATCGGCTTTCTCCACAGTCTGTTTAAGCCGACGCTGGTGGTTTGCTGAAACCCGGCGCTGCTGTCCTTTGGAGAGTTTATTTTTGCTCAATCTTACTGGCTCCTGGTCGCCCGTGGTGGGCAAAACCTCTATGATACACACTATTTTATACGAGTTAACCCATCGACAAGGGTGGGCGACGCACAAGAAGGGTGGAAAATAGCATGAGTGGAAATGAAAACAATCTGATTTGGATTGATTTAGAAATGACCGGCCTGGACCCCGAGCGGGATCGCATAATTGAAATTGCCACTCTGGTTACCGATGCCAATTTGAATATCCTCGCCGAAGGGCCAACGATTGCGGTTCATCAGTCTGACGAACAACTGGCGTTGATGGATGACTGGAATGTGCGTACCCATACTGGCAGCGGGCTGGTAGAGCGCGTGAAAGCAAGCACCATGGACGACCGTGCAGCTGAACTGGCGACACTTGAGTTCCTGAAGGAGTGGGTTCCCGCTAATAGTTCTCCAATCTGTGGTAACAGCATAGGCCAGGATCGTCGTTTCCTGTTTAAGTACATGCCTGAGCTTGAGGAGTACTTCCATTATCGTTATCTGGATGTCAGCACACTGAAAGAGCTGGCACGCCGTTGGAAACCTGAAATTTTGGCTGATTTCAAAAAGCAGGGTACCCATCAGGCGATGGATGATATCCGTGAGTCAGTGGCGGAACTTGCGTTCTACCGCGAGAACTTTATCAAGTTATAAGAAGTTGTTAGCCTCGGTCCTGTTTTTTTTCACTAACCCGAAAAAAGGCAGGATCGAACGATTCGCCTGATATTCGCTGGGAAAACAATCATTTTGTCGAATTAATCAGCATTCAAACAAAAAACGCAAAAAAAATCGTTTGAAGGCTTGCGACTAAAACGATTTCTCGTATAATGCGCCTCCCGTACCGATGCAGAATTTGCAGCGTTACACAGAGCGGGAATAGCTCAGTTGGTAGAGCACGACCTTGCCAAGGTCGGGGTCGCGAGTTCGAGTCTCGTTTCCCGCTCCAAATTTGATTTAAGCAGTACCACCAAATTCGATGGCTTTTAAGCATCAGCTTGAAAGACGAAGAATATGCGGGAATAGCTCAGTTGGTAGAGCACGACCTTGCCAAGGTCGGGGTCGCGAGTTCGAGTCTCGTTTCCCGCTCCAAAATTTGATTGGCTTTTATAAGCCACGCACCACCCAAGCGGGAATAGCTCAGTTGGTAGAGCACGACCTTGCCAAGGTCGGGGTCGCGAGTTCGAGTCTCGTTTCCCGCTCCAAATTCTAATATCCAGTACAAATTATCCACAACGCTAACCAGCGTCGGTGGTGGTTTTTACGTTCGCGATAAATTCTTGTAAACAGACTTATCCACAGCCTTCGTCTATTCACTTAGATCGCTAATTATTTCTTAAATTTTATAAGAATATTTTAACCATTTGATTAATATCATTTTTTTAATATTTGAGAATGTTGAGCGGATCGCTTGCAGTTTTTTTTTCGTTTGCAGGACAAGGCGTTCAAATTTTTATTCACATCCTGTGGACATGTCACGCATCACGTTTTAACCCCTTTTCAATCACACGGACCAGGCGCTGTTTCTGCGGGAGCTGGACTTCTGTAGCGTCCTCGCTTCGCTTGATTAATTGTTGCGCAATCGCCCAATCAATGTGCTCATCAAGAAGTGGGTGCTCACCTTTCCGTTGTTGCAACGTTTCCAGAATCGCCTCATCCCACGGTGCATTTCCCAATGCCACCGCAATATTTCGCAGCCAACGTAAATGGCCAATTCGACGAATCGCCGAACCTTCTGTCACGCGCAGGAAATATTCTTCACTCCAGGTGAACAACTCAGCCAGCTCCGGCGCATGCAACTTGGTGCGCGGGCTAAAGTCGTCTTCTGTGGTTAATTGTGAGAAACGGTTCCACGGGCAAATCAGCTGGCAGTCGTCGCAACCGTAGATTCGGTTGCCGATAAGCGGCCTGAACTCTTCCGGAATAGCGCCTTCAAGCTCGATAGTGAGATAAGAAATACAACGGCGGGCGTCAACAGTGTAGGGTTCTACAATCGCGCCAGTCGGGCAGATGGTCATGCAGGCCACACACCGCCCACACTTTTCCTCAATGGGTTTATCAATTGGCAGCGGAATATCGACTAACAGTTCGCCCAGGAAAAAGAACGAACCTGCTTCCTGGTTGAGGATTAGTGAGTGCTTACCTGTCCAGCCAAGCCCGGCTTTTTCAGCCAATGGGCGTTCAAGAATCGGCGCTGAATCCACAAAAGGTCTAAAATTCAGCGTGGAACAATGGGACTGGATTATTTCGCCCAGCTTTTTGAGCCGATTACGTAGCAGTTTGTGGTAGTCACGGCCAAGGGCGTAGCGGCTGATGTAACCAATTTTGGGGTTTTTGAGCGTGGAAGCAAAAGCCGCATTTGCGGGGAGATAGTTCATCCGCACGCTGATCACGCGCAAAGTGCCCGGCAGCAATTCGTGTGGTCGGGCACGCATCATTCCATGACGGGCCATCCAATCCATCTCGCCATGATATTGTTTATCCAGCCACATTTGGAGCGCAGGCTCGCTGGCAGAGAGATCGGTATCGGTTATGCCAACTTGTTGGAAACCGAGTTCGATACCCCACTGCTTGATATTTTGCGCTAATTGATTGAGATCGAGGGGCTGTGACATGACGGACCTGAGTCTAAAAATAACCGCCAAAAGTATACCACACTCAGTCTGGTCCGCAGACTGGCTGCGCACCGCAGAGAAACAGGCTGCGGATTACTTAGGGTTAACGCTATACGAATTGATGCAGCGGGCAGGGGCTGCGGCATTTAATCTCGCCCGGGAACTTTACCCACAAAGCCAGCACTGGCTGGTAGCGTGCGGGCATGGCAACAATGGCGGCGATGGCTATGTGTTAGCGCGTCTGGCACAGGCTGCTGGCGTGCGCGTTACGCTTGTCGCGCTGGAAAGCGATAAACCGTTACCCGAAGAAGCTGCCACAGCGCGTGATGCCTGGCTTGGTGCCGCAGGTCTTATCCATGCGCCGGAACATCCCTGGCCTGAGGATATCGACCTGGTGATTGACGGCATTCTTGGAACCGGGCTTGCGCACGCGCCACGAGATAACGTAGCCAGGCTTATCGAAAAGTGTAATCAGCATCCCGCTCCCGTTTTTGCGCTGGATATTCCTTCGGGCCTGCTCGCAGAAACCGGTGCAATTCCTGGTGCTGCGATTAACGCTGCGCACACGGTGACGTTTATTGCTCTCAAACCTGGGTTGCTGACCGGCAAAGCGCGGGATGTGGTCGGAAAGTTACATTTTCATGCCCTCGGTCTTGAAGCCTGGCTGGAAGGGCAAACCGCGCCGATCACCCGCGTGGACAGCGCACAGCTAAAAGGCTGGCTACCGCCACGCAAACCGACCTCGCACAAAGGCAGTAATGGGCGGCTGGTGATTATTGGCGGCGATCACGGCACGGCGGGTGCCATTCGCATGACGGGCGAAGCGGCGCTGCGCGCGGGCGCAGGTTTAGTCAGAGTGTTGACGCGTTCAGAAAACATTGCACCACTGCTGACTGCGCGGCCTGAGCTGATGGTTCAGGAACTCACGCCGCAGGCGTTGGATGAAAGCCTGGAATGGGCGGATGTGATTGTTATCGGCCCTGGACTTGGGCAGCAAGAATGGGGCAAAAAAGCCCTGGAAAAAGTAGAGAACAGCCGTAAACCGATGCTGTGGGATGCAGATGCGCTTAACCTTCTGGCAATCAATCCCGATAAACGTCAGAATCGCGTGATTACGCCGCATCCTGGCGAAGCCGCCCGGCTATTAAATTGCGCCGTATCACAAATTGAGAGTGACCGCTTACTTGCCGCAGACCGCCTGGTTAAACGTTATGGTGGAATTGTGGTCTTAAAAGGTGCCGGTACGATTGTTGCCAGCCAAAATGGCGAATGCGCCATTGTTGATGTGGGCAATGCCGGGATGGGAAGTGGCGGTATGGGGGATGTGCTATCCGGGATCATCGGAGCATTGCTGGCACAGAAGTTAACCCCGTATGATGCGGCATGTGCCGGATGTGTTGTACATGGCGCTGCTGCTGATGTGCTGGCTCAGCGCTTCGGTACACGTGGCATGTTAGCAAGCGACTTATTCTCGACGATGTACCCTTTTGTTAACCCGGATTTGAATAGCAAAGAAAATGATTAATCGAGTTATCGCATTACCTGATGAAACTGCGACCTTAGAATTGGGTGCGCGTCTGGCAAAAGCCTGTATTGGTGCCACAGTGATTCATCTGTATGGTGACCTGGGTGCGGGCAAGACGACATTCAGCCGTGGTTTTGTGCAAGCGTTGGGCCATAAAGGCAATGTTAAAAGCCCAACTTATACGTTGGTTGAACCGTATGAACTCGGCGATTTGATGGTGTATCACTTCGATCTCTATCGTCTTGCCGATCCAGAAGAACTCGAATTTATGGGAATTCGTGACTATTTCACCAATGACGCCATCAGTCTGGTGGAATGGCCGCAAAAAGGTCAGGGTGTGCTTCCAGAACCGGATGTCGAAATCCACCTAAGTTACCAGGCCGAAGGGCGCGAGGCGTGCCTGAAAGCAGTTTCCTCATCTGGTGAGTCGTTACTGGCGCGGTTTGCCAAATAACAAGGATGATGGGATGATCTTTCGCGTGAAAAGTTGGTTGATGGCGGCGTGCTTACTGTTGCTTACGGCACAGTCTGGTGCCGCGAGTTTAGCGGATATTCAGGTATCGAACGGCGATTCTCAGGCGCGAATCACCTTTAGTTTTATTGGTGATCCTGAGTATGCCTTTTCTCAGGATGATAAGAAAAGCGTTGCTCTGGATATCAAACAAACCGGTGTGATTCGCGGTTTACCTCTGTTGTTCAGTGGAAATAACCTGGTGAAAAGCATTCGTTCAGGGCAACCGAAAGATAGCGATTCCTTACGCCTGGTGGTTGATCTCACTGAGCCTGGCAAAACTCGCGCTGTGAAACAGCAAAATGGTGCGAATTACACAGTTGTGTTTACCATTAACGCCGATGTGCCACCACCGCCACCTCCACCACCGGTTGTTGCCAAACGCGTGGAAGCCCCGGTAGTTACCCGACCGACAGAACCGGCAAAAAATCCGTTTAACCCGCAAACCGTTACTGGCGCAATCAGTTCGAATACGGCGATGCATCCTGCGCGAACTCAACGCACCACAACTCAATCCGATACCGTGGTTGTGGCGATTGATGCTGGGCATGGTGGACAAGACCCGGGTGCGATTGGTCCGGGTGGGACGAAAGAGAAAAACGTCACTATTTCTATTGCCCGTAAACTGCGTTCCTTGCTCAATGACGACCCGATGTTTAAAGGCGTGCTGACCCGCGATGGCGACTATTTCATTTCGGTGATGGGCCGCTCGGATGTCGCGCGTAAACAGAACGCCAATATTCTGGTTTCCATTCATGCTGATGCTGCGCCTAACCGCGATGCGACCGGGGCATCCGTCTGGGTGCTGTCAAACCGCCGTGCAAATAGCGAAATGGCGGGCTGGCTCGAACAGCACGAGAAGCAATCCGAGTTGCTGGGTGGTGCGGGCGATGTACTGGCCAATAGCCAGGCTGACCCGTATCTGAGCCAGGCGGTACTGGATTTGCAGTTCGGCCATTCCCAGCGTGTCGGGTATGATGTGGCGACAAAAGTGCTGGCTCAAATGCAACGTGTCGGCGCGTTACACAAGCGTCGCCCTGAGCATGCAAGCCTTGGCGTATTGCGCTCACCAGATATCCCTTCTGTGCTAGTGGAAACCGGGTTTATCAGTAACAACTCGGAAGAGCGCCTGCTTGATAGCGATGATTATCAGCAAAAAATTGCCCAGGCCATTTATCAAGGGTTGAGGGACTATTTCCAGACGCATCCGTTACAATCAGCACCTGCCCCGGGGCAAACCGCACGTTCGCAAGGTGCGGGTCTCGATCAGGTCGCGATTACTCAATAAGGAAATTTCATGCCGATTCAGGTTCTGCCGCCGCAACTTGCCAACCAGATTGCTGCTGGCGAAGTGGTAGAGCGCCCCGCATCGGTGGTGAAGGAGCTGGTTGAGAACAGTCTGGATGCTGGCGCTACTCGTATTGATATTGATATCGAACGCGGTGGCGCCAGGCTTATTCGTATTCGTGACAACGGCTGCGGTATCAAAAAAGACGAGCTGGCGCTTGCGTTGGCTCGCCATGCCACCAGTAAAATTGCTTCACTTGATGACCTTGAGGCGATTATCAGCCTTGGTTTTCGTGGCGAAGCGTTAGCCAGTATTAGCTCAGTTGCCCGTCTGACGTTAACGTCACGTACCGCCGATCAAAGTGAGGCCTGGCAAGCCTATGCCGAAGGCCGTGAACAAGATGTGACGGTGAAGCCCGCAGCGCATCCAGTCGGAACCACGCTTGAAGTGTTGGATCTGTTTTACAACACACCTGCCCGGCGCAAATTCATGCGCACTGAAAAAACCGAATTCAACCATATTGATGAGATTGTCAGGCGTATTGCGCTGGCACGTTTTGATGTGTCGATAAACCTGACGCATAACGGCAAAGTGATTCGCCAGTATCGTGCGGTAGCAGAAGGTGCACCGCGTGAACGTCGCCTGGGTTCGATTTGCGGCACGCCGTTCCTCGAACAAGCGTTGGCGATTGAATGGCAACATGGCGACCTGGCATTACGTGGCTGGGTGGCGGAGCCAACGGGCACGACTTCCGCGCTGGCAGAGATTCAATATTGTTATGTCAATGGCCGCATGATGCGTGACCGCTTGATAAATCACGCCATTCGCCAGGCGTGTGAAGATAAGCTCGGAGCCGATCAGCAGCCTGCATTTGTACTCTATCTGGAGATTGATCCGCATCAGGTGGATGTGAATGTGCATCCTGCCAAACACGAAGTGCGGTTCCATCAATCGCGTCTGGTGCATGACTTTATCTATCAGGGCGTGTTGAGCGTGCTGCAACAGCAGACAGAAAACCGTTTGCCACTAGAAGAAACAACCGAAGAACCGCAACAGAGCTGGCAGCCGGAAAACCGCGTTGCATCTGGACGTAACCAGTTTTCAACACCTGCACCCACTTCCTCTGTTGTTCGTGAATCATCGCCTCGCAGTTCTTCGCCAAATGGTGGTGGATATAGCGGCGGCGGCGCCAGCAAAAACACACCTTTATGGCCTCATGCGGCACCGGGTTTCCAGAAGAAAGAAGGGGCGCTGTATCGCGAGCTTCTGAATACGCAAGCTTCCCCAGCGCCAAAAAATCGTGCCGCTGAACCTGAAACCGACGAAGCGTTAGACGCCCACGCACAAAGTTTTGGCCGTGTACTGACGGTGCTTGCACCGGACATGGCATTACTGGAACGCGACGGCAAAATTATGCTGCTTTCATTAACCGTGGCTGAACGCTGGTTGAAAATGGCGCAGTTAGTACCGGGTAGTGAAGGTGCGCGGGCACAACCATTGCTGATCCCTGTACGCCTGAAAGTGACGAAAGAAGAACAAGACGTTCTGGTTAAATATCAGTCGCTTTTATTGGAAATGGGCATCGAATTTGTCGCAGAGTCGCGTCAGATAACAATTCGCACCGTACCTTTACCTTTACGTAAACAAAATTTACAAATCTTGATTCACGAACTGCCAGGATACCTGGCGCAACAGACAGAGGTTAACGCAACACAGATTGCTCAATGGTTTGCTCGTCAAATGGACGGCTTTCATGAACAATGGAATCTGGCACAGGCAATTGCCTTGCTGGCTGATGTAGAGCGCCTTTGTCCGCAGCTGGTGAAATCACCACCTGGCGGTTTGTTACAACCTGTTGATTTACAATTGGCGATGAACGCCCTGAAACATGACTGAAGTTAAGCAAAGCCTGCCACAGGCAATTTTTCTGATGGGGCCGACGGCCTCAGGTAAGACAGCGTTGGCCATTAATTTGCGTAAAACGTTGCCGGTAGAGTTGATAAGCGTCGATTCGGCCCTTATCTATCAAGGAATGGATATTGGTACAGCGAAGCCTACTGCCGAAGAACTGGCTCAGGCTCCGCATCGGTTACTCGACATTCTCGACCCGGCACAGGCTTATTCAGCCGCAGATTTCCGGCGCGATGCGTTGGCTGAAATGGCAGACATTACCGCAGCCGGGCGTATCCCCTTGTTAGTTGGGGGAACGATGCTCTACTTCAAGGCATTGTTAGAAGGTTTGTCACCGTTGCCATCTGCCGATCCGGAAGTTCGGGATCGGATAGAAAAACAGGCTGCAGAGCAAGGATGGGAGGCGTTGCATCGTGAGTTAGCACAGGTTGATCCTGTCGCCGCTGCACGTATTCATCCAAATGATCCACAAAGGCTTTCCCGCGCACTGGAAGTTTTTTTCATTTCGGGTAAAACTTTAACGGAACTGACGAAAACGTCAGGAGAAGCTCTGCCTTACCAGGTGCATCAGTTCGCCATCGCCCCGGCGAGCCGTGAACTGCTCCATCAAAGAATTGAGCAGCGTTTTCATCAGATGTTAGCTTCTGGATTTGAAGCTGAAGTACGGGCTCTTTTTGCCCGTGGTGATTTGCATACGGACATGCCTTCCATTCGTTGTGTGGGTTACCGGCAGATGTGGTCTTATCTGGCAGGTGAAATTCCGCATGATGAAATGGTTTATCGTGGTATTTGCGCGACGAGACAATTGGCTAAGCGCCAAATGACCTGGTTAAGAGGTTGGGAAGGTGTTCACTGGCTAGACAGTGAGAATCCGTCTCAATCTTATAACGATGTAGTACAGGTTGTTAGTGCGAAGCACCAATGAATGTGTACAATTGAATCGTTATGGTGCGCAGTATCTTACGCAGTTTTTCAGAGCCTCAGGGTTCTTGAGTTACAAACAACAAGCATATAAGGAAAAGATAGAATGGCTAAGGGGCAATCATTACAAGATCCGTTCTTGAACGCACTGCGTCGCGAACGTGTTCCAGTTTCTATTTATTTGGTGAATGGTATTAAGCTGCAAGGGCAGATTGAGTCTTTTGATCAGTTTGTGATCCTGTTGAAAAACACGGTCAGCCAGATGGTCTATAAGCACGCGATTTCAACTGTTGTTCCGTCACGTCCGGTATCTCATCACAGCAATAACACCGGTACTAGCGGTTCTGGCAGCTACCACCACGGCGGCAGCGCGCAAGGTTCTGCGCCACAACAAGACAACGAAGAAGCTGAATAAGGCATAACGTTGTTTTTCCAAGACGGGGAACCAGGGATGATGGGTTCCCCGCTGGTCTTTTTGAGAGGTTATACGCTTGTTTGACCGTTATGATGCCGGTGAGCATGCGGTACTAGTACACATCTATTTTTCGCAAGACAAAGACATGGAAGATCTAGAGGAATTTGAATCTCTGGTCTCTTCAGCCGGTGTCGAAGCATTGCAGGTGGTTACTGGTAGCCGTAAAGCTCCTCACCCGAAGTATTTTGTTGGTGAAGGTAAGGCAATTGAAATTGCCGATGCAGTGAAAGCCACTGGGGCATCGGTCGTTTTATTTGATCATGCGTTGTCTCCAGCTCAGGAGCGTAACCTCGAAGCGCTGTGTGAATGTCGTGTCGTCGACAGAACCGGCCTGATTTTAGATATTTTTGCTCAACGTGCGCGTACCCATGAAGGTAAGTTGCAGGTTGAACTGGCTCAGTTACGTCACATGGCAACTCGCCTTGTGCGCGGCTGGACCCACCTTGAGCGTCAGGGAGGGGGGATTGGTTCTCGAGGCCCTGGGGAAACTCAGCTTGAAACCGACCGCCGTTTACTACGCAATCGGATTATGCAGATCCTTGGACGCTTAGAACGAGTCGAAAAACAGCGTGAGCAAGGGCGAAGATCGCGTGCCAAGGCTGATATCCCGACCGTATCTCTGGTGGGCTACACCAACGCCGGCAAATCTACCCTGTTTAATCAGATAACTGCAGCTGGCGTTTATGCTGCAGATAAGTTGTTTGCCACACTTGATCCAACATTACGTCGTATTAACGTTACGGATGTTGGTGAAACCATACTGGCCGATACAGTAGGTTTTATTCGTCACCTGCCACACGATTTAGTGGCGGCGTTTAAGGCAACCTTGCAGGAAACTCGTCAGGCGACACTGTTATTACATGTCATTGATGCAAGCGACCTGAGGATTGAGGAAAACATTGCCGCGGTAGATACCGTTCTCGAAGAGATTGAGGCTGATGAAATTCCAACGCTCCTGGTGATGAATAAGATAGATATGTTGGATGATTTCGTTCCACGTATCGACAGAGATGATGAAAATATGCCGATTCGGGTCTGGCTTTCTGCCCAGACCGGAGACGGTATTCCACTGCTTTTCCAGGCTTTGACAGAGCGTTTATCTGGTGAAATTGCACAGCATACGTTGTGCTTACCCCCCCAGGCTGGACGACTTCGGAGCCGGTTTTATCAGCTTCAGGCAATAGAAAAAGAGTGGATGGAGGAAGACGGCAGTGTTGGCTTACAAATTCGTATGCCTATTGTTGACTGGCGTCGCCTCTGTAAACAAGAACCGGCACTCGCTGACTATATTGTCTAGCCAGTCAAGGGAATGTCCTGAAGACTTTTTCCCCTTCGGGGGATATCACCGCACAACAAATATGGAGCATAAACATGGCGTGGAATCAGCCCGGTAATAACGGACAGGACCGCGACCCGTGGGGAAGCAGCAAACCTGGCGGCGACTCTGGGGGTAACAAAGGAGGGCGGGATCAGGGGCCACCTGATCTGGATGATATCTTCCGAAAATTAAGTAAGAAACTTGGTGGTCTGGGCGGCGGTAAAGGCGGCGGTTCCGGTTCTGGTGGTGGTTCTTCGCAACTTCCACGTCCTCATATTGGTGGCCGCATGGTTGGCATCGTTGCCGCCGTGGCTGTTGTTATTTGGGCAGCGACTGGGTTCTACACCATTAAAGAAGCTGAACGTGGTGTTGTAACTCGTTTTGGTCAATTCAGCCATTTGGTTGAGCCGGGTCTGAACTGGAAACCGACATTCATTGATAGTGTCAGAGCGGTAAACGTTGAGGCAGTACGTGAATTGGCTGCTTCCGGTGTGATGCTGACTTCCGATGAGAACGTCGTTCGCGTCGAGATGAACGTCCAGTACCGTGTTACCGATCCGCGTCGTTATCTGTTTAGCGTAACCAGCGCAGACGATAGCCTGCGTCAGGCAACCGACAGTGCATTGCGTGGTGTTATTGGTAAATACACCATGGATAAGATCCTCACTGAGGGTCGTACCATTATTCGTAACGATACTCAGCGCGAACTGGAAGAAACCATTCGCCCGTACAACATGGGTATTACCCTGCTGGACGTCAACTTCCAGGCTGCTCGTCCGCCGGAAGAGGTGAAGGCTGCATTTGATGATGCGATTTCTGCGCGTGAAAACGAACAGCAATACATCCGTGAAGCAGAAGCGTATACCAACGAAGTTCAGCCGCGTGCTAACGGTCAGGCGCAGCGTATTCTCGAAGAAGCTCGCGCTTATAAAACACAGACTGTGTTAGAAGCTCAGGGTGAGGTTGCTCGCTTTGCCAGATTGTTGCCGGAATACAAGGCTGCGCCGGAAATTACCCGTGAGCGTCTGTATATCGAAACCATGGAAAAAGTGCTTAGCCATACCCGTAAAGTTCTGGTTAACGACAAAGGCGGTAACCTGATGGTTCTTCCTCTGGATCAGATGCTTAAAGGTGGTTCACAGCCTGCGGCGAAGAGCGATACTAGTGGTGCGAACAGCTTGTTGCGTCTGCCACCTGCATCCAGCTCAAGCAGCGGCAGCGCCAGCACACCGTCCTCGTCAAGCCGGGGCGATATCATGGATCAGCGCCGTGCCGACGCACAGCGCACTGATAACCAGCGCGTAGGGAGTGAATAACGATGCGTAAGTCAGTCATTGCTTTAATTATCATCGTGCTGGTAGTGCTGTTTACCTCGGTCTTCGTGGTACAGGAAGGTGAGCGCGGAATTACGTTACGCTTCGGTAAAGTGTTGCGTGATGACGAAAACAAGCCGGTGGTCTACGAACCAGGTCTGCATTTCAAAGTACCGTTTATCGAGTCGGTTAAAACCCTTGATGCACGTATTCAGACTATGGATAACCAAGCCGATCGCTTTGTAACCAAAGAGAAGAAAGACCTGATCGTTGATTCCTATATCAAATGGCGTATCAGTGATTTCAGCCGCTACTACCTGGCAACCGGTGGTGGTGATGTTTCTCAAGCTGAAGTGCTGTTAAAACGTAAGTTCAGTGACCGTCTGCGTTCTGAAATTGGTCGTCTTGATGTGAAAGACATCGTGACCGATTCTCGCGGTCGTTTGACTCTGGACGTGCGTGATGCGCTGAACTCAGGTTCTGCAGGTACTGACGATGAAGTGTCAACACCTGCTGCGGATGATGCGATTGCCTCAGCAGCTGCGCGTGTAACGGCGGAAACCAAAGGTAAAGTGCCAGTGGTTAACCCGAACAGTATGGCAGCGCTGGGTATTGAAGTGGTCGATGTGCGTATCAAGCAGATCAACCTGCCAGCTGAAGTGTCTGAGGCTATCTACAACCGTATGCGCGCAGAGCGTGAAGCGGTTGCTCGTCGCCACCGTTCACAAGGTCAGGAAGAAGCTGAGAAGCTGCGCGCTACCGCCGACTACGAAGTGACTCGTACTCTGGCAGAAGCCGAGCGTATGGGCCGAATCAGCCGTGGTGAAGGTGATGCAGAAGCTGCCAAACTGTTTGCTGACGCATTCAGCCAGGATCCAGATTTCTATGCCTTCATTCGTAGCCTGCGTGCTTACGAGGCGAGCTTCAATTCTGGTCAGGACGTTATGGTGTTAAGCCCGGATAGCGATTTCTTCCGCTACATGAAAACACCAGCGAACAGTTCACGTTAATATTCGCAAGTTATCTATCAAGAGCCGGTCTGACCGGCTCTTTTTTTATGGGTGTTAGAGGAAATTATGAATTCGACAATCTGGATGGCATTAGCACTGGTATTAGTGCTCGAAGGACTCGGACCAATGCTTTATCCGCGTATGTGGCGTCGTATGATAGCCGCTTTAATCCAATTACCCGATAACACGCTGCGTCGTTTTGGCGGCGGACTAGTGGTTGCAGGTGTCGTTGTCTACTACATGTTGAGTCGAAGCGGTGGTTAAGCCACGTTGAGGTGGCTGATTACCATTTTGTATACTAAAAGGGCTGATCATCGGGGAAACCGATGGTAGAATCCTTTTTTAAGCAAACGGTGATTTTGAAAAATGGGTAACAACGTCGTCGTACTGGGCACCCAATGGGGTGACGAAGGTAAAGGAAAGATCGTAGATCTTCTGACTGAACGGGCTAAATATGTTGTGCGCTACCAGGGCGGTCACAACGCAGGCCATACTCTCGTAATCAACGGTGAAAAAACCGTTCTTCATCTTATTCCATCAGGTATTCTGCGTGATAACGTTACCAGCATCATCGGTAATGGCGTTGTGCTGTCTCCTGCTGCACTGATGAAAGAGATGAAAGAGCTGGAAGACCGTGGGATTCCGGTACGTGAGCGCCTGCTGTTATCTGAAGCATGTCCGCTGATCCTTGATTATCACGTAGCGCTGGATGTGGCTCGTGAGAAAGCGCGCGGTGCTAAAGCTATCGGTACTACCGGTCGTGGCATCGGTCCTGCGTATGAAGACAAAGTGGCCCGTCGTGGCCTGCGCGTTGGCGACCTGTTCGACAAAGCTACCTTTGCCGACAAACTGAAAGAAGTTCTGGAATACCACAACTTCCAACTGGTTAACTTCTATAAAGTTGAAGCGGTTGATTACCAGAAAGTTCTGGACGATGTCATGGCTGTTGCTGACATTCTGACCAGCATGGTAGTTGATGTCTCCGATCTGTTGGATCAGGCACGTAAGCGCGGCGACTTCATCATGTTCGAAGGTGCTCAAGGCACACTGCTGGACATCGACCACGGTACCTATCCGTACGTGACCTCTTCCAACACCACCGCGGGTGGCGTGGCAACAGGTTCCGGCATTGGTCCACGTTATGTTGATTACGTTCTGGGTATTATCAAAGCGTACTCTACTCGCGTTGGCGCAGGTCCGTTCCCAACTGAACTGTTTGATGATATCGGCGAGTTCCTGTGCAAACAAGGTAACGAGTTCGGTGCGACCACTGGTCGTCGTCGTCGTACTGGTTGGTTGGATATCGTTGCTGTGCGTCGTGCAGTGCAGATCAACTCCCTGTCAGGTTTCTGCCTGACCAAGCTGGACGTACTGGACGGCTTGAAAGAAGTTAAACTGTGCGTAGGCTACCGTCTGCCAGATGGCCGTGAAGTGACTACCACTCCAATGGCTGCTGACGATTGGGAAGGTATCGAGCCAATCTACGAAACCATGCCTGGCTGGTCCGAAACGACCTTCGGCGTGAAAGAGCGTAGTGGTTTGCCGCAAGCAGCGCTGGACTATATCAAGCGTATTGAAGAACTGACTGAAGTACCAGTAGACATTATTTCTACCGGTCCAGACCGTTCTGAAACCATGATTCTGCGTGATCCGTTCGACGCATAATGATGTGATGGGGTGTGCTTAGCGCACCCCAACTGTTTTATCCTGCCGTTTTATCTACCTTCCCCTATTAAATAAATTAGCTGGCAACCTTATGGCTGGTTTATCATCAATCTATACCCGTCATACTTCATGTTGCAGCGGCGTTGGCTGCACTCACTCACCCCAGTCACTTACTTAAGTAAGCTCTCGGGGATTCTTGAGCTGGCCGCCTGGCTGCAACCCGAATTATTTAGGGTATAGTATTTACAGCTATTAAGCGTTTCCCCTCCCACCCTAGAGGTTGATGTGCAGTTAACGAGTTTTACTGATTACGGTTTACGTGCTTTGATTTATATGGCGTCTTTGCCAGAAGGCAAAATGACGAGCATTTCTGAGGTAACAGAAGTGTACGGAGTATCACGTAACCACATGGTGAAAATCATCAATCAACTCAGTCGCGCTGGCTATGTGACGGCAGTGCGCGGCAAAAACGGTGGTATTCGCCTCGGCAAGCCTGCGCAAACAATTCGTGTGGGTGATGTGGTGCGCGAGCTGGAACCGCTATCTTTGGTGAACTGTAGCAGTGAGTTTTGTCATATTACCCCCGCATGTCGCCTCAAACAGGCACTGGCTCAGGCGGTGCAAAGCTTTCTAACAGAGCTGGATAAGCACACGCTGGCCGATTTGGTGGACCAAAACCAACCGCTCTACAAATTATTGCTGGTGGAATAAATCACGATTTCCTCAGCAAATGACAACGGAGGAACCGCAATGTCAAAAGATCCTTTTCAGGAACGAGAAGCCGAAAAATACGAAAACCCGATCCCAAGCCGGGAGTTTATTCTCGCTCATCTCTCCAAACGTGAAAAACCAGCCAATCGTGACGAACTGGCTGAAGAACTAAATATTACTGGTGAAGAACAACTTGAAGCGCTGCGTCGCCGTTTGCGAGCCATGGAACGCGATGGACAGTTGGTCTTTACCCGTCGCCAGTGCTATGCCCTTCCAGAACGTCTTGATTTGCTCAAAGGCAAAGTTATTGGTCATCGCGATGGCTTTGGCTTCCTGCGCGTAGAAGGTCGTAAAGACGATCTCTACCTTTCATCTGAACAGATGAAAATGTGTATGCATGGCGACATCGTACTGGCGCAACCGCTGGGTGCTGACCGTAAAGGCCGTCGCGAAGCGCGTATTGTGCGTGTGCTGGAGCCAAGAACCGGGCAAATTGTTGGCCGCTACTTTACCGATGCGGGTATCAGTTTCGTGGTGCCAGACGACAGCCGTCTGAGCTTCGATATCCTTATCCCACCAGAAGGGGTAATGGGTGCACGTATGGGCTTTGTGGTAGTGGTTGAACTCACCCAACGTCCAACTCGCCGCACCAAAGCGGTTGGTAAAATTGTTGAGCTTCTTGGCGACAACATGGGCACCGGCATGGCCGTCGATATGGCGCTGCGCACCCACGAAATCCCTTATATCTGGCCACCAGAAGTTGAAGCCCAGGTTGCTTCCCTGAAGGAGCAAGTGCCAGAAGAGGCCAAAGTTGGCCGCGTAGATTTGCGTGATCTGCCACTCATGACCATTGATGGTGAAGATGCGCGTGACTTCGATGACGCCGTATTTTGTGAGAAAAAACGTGGCGGCGGCTGGCGCTTGTGGGTTGCGATTGCTGACGTAAGTTATTACGTTCGCCCGCCAACCGCACTGGATAAAGAAGCGCGTAACCGCGGCACGTCAGTTTACTTCCCGTCGCAGGTTATCCCGATGCTGCCGGAAGTGCTGTCCAACGGCCTGTGCTCGCTCAATCCACAGGTTGACCGTCTGTGTATGGTCTGCGAAATGACTATATCTGCAACGGGTCGCCTGACAGGCTCTAAATTCTACGAAGCGGTAATGAGTTCCCATGCGCGTCTGACCTACACCAAAGTGTGGCATATGTTGCAGGGCGATCAGGAACTTCGTGAGCAGTATGCGCCGCTGGTTAAGCACATCGAAGAGCTGCATAACCTGTATAAAGTGCTGGATGTTTCTCGCGCAGAGCGTGGTGGCATCTCGTTTGAAAGTGAAGAAGCGAAGTTTATCTTCAACGCTGAACGCCGCATCGAGCGCGTTGAGCAAACTGTACGTAACGATGCGCATAAGCTAATCGAAGAGTGCATGATCCTCGCGAACATTGCAGCCGCTCGCTTTGTTGAAAAACATAACGAACCGTCGCTGTTCCGCGACCACGATCGTCCAACCAACGAAGCGATCACCTCGTTCCGTTCTGTGCTGGCTGAACTGGGTCTGGAATTACCGGGAGGGCAGAAGCCTGAACCGCGTGATTACGCAGAACTGCTGAACTCGATTGCCGATCGTCCGGATCATGAAATGCTGCAAACTATGCTGCTGCGCTCCATGAAACAGGCGGTTTACGATCCAGAAAACCGTGGTCACTTTGGCCTTGCGCTGCAATCTTATGCGCACTTTACCTCGCCGATTCGCCGCTATCCGGATTTGTTGTTACACCGTGCAATTAAGTATCTGCTGGCGAAAGAGCAGGGCCATAAGGGTAACAGCACCGAGTCTGGCGGCTGGCACTATGACATGGAAGAGATGCTGCAACTTGGCCAGCATTGTTCCATGGCTGAACGCCGTGCCGATGAAGCCACACGCGATGTTGCCGACTGGCTGAAATGCGACTTTATGCAGGATCAAGTTGGTAATACCTTTACTGGCATTATCGCAAGCGTCACCGGTTTTGGCTTCTTTGTCCGCCTGACCGATCTGTTTATCGACGGCCTGGTACACGTTTCTACTCTTGATAACGACTATTACCGCTTTGACCAGGTTGGGCAACGCCTGATTGGTGAATCCGGCGGTCAGACTTATCGCCTGGGTGACCGTGTAGAAGTGCGCGTTGAAGCCGTTCACATGGACGAGCGCAAGATTGATTTTGCTTTGCTCTCTAGTACTCGCGTACCTCGCGGTGCGGGTAAAACTGAGAAAGACAAAGCGAAAAGAGGCGCTAACGGCAACGGACCGAAACGTCGTCAAGCTGGCAAACGCGTAAACTTCGAGTCAGACAGTGCTTTCCGTAAAGAGAAAGGCCCTGCGAAGCCGAAGAAAGCGAAAGCCGACAAAAAAATCGAGAAAAGCGCCGAACCGAAGGTGAAGAAACCAAAAACGCCATCGGATAAAACTCGTAAGATAGCGGCAGCAACGAAAGCTAAGCGGGCAGCGAAAAAGCAGCCGAGTTAGCCTTGAAAGGGTGGATGATACTTTGTTTATCCACCCTGAAACTGCTTTTCGTAGGTCGGATTAGCGTAAGCGACATCCGACATTTACGAGCAAATTAACACTGGTGCATCAGCACCTGAAATGAGTAACAGTAATGAGTGAAATGATTTACGGCATTCACGCCGTCCAGGCGCTACTTGATAACGCCCCCCAGCGTTTTCGGGAAGTCTTTATCCTTAAAGGCCGTGAAGACAAACGTCTGATGCCTTTAATTCATGCGCTGGAAGCCCAGGGTGTTCCGGTTCAAATGGCAAACCGCCAATGGCTGGATGAAAAATCTGAAGGCGCTGTGCACCAGGGCATTATTGCTCGCGTGAAACCGGGTCGTCAGTATCAGGAAAATGATATTCCGGACCTGCTTGCAGGTCTTGAACAGCCATTCTTGCTGATTCTGGATGGCGTTACCGACCCGCACAACCTCGGTGCTTGCCTGCGTAGCGCAGATGCTGCCGGCGTACATGCGGTTATCGTACCGAAAGACCGATCTGCACAACTGAACGCTACTGCCAAGAAAGTGGCCTGTGGTGCAGCTGAGCATGTTCCGCTTATCAGTGTGACCAACCTGGCTCGAACTATGCGTTTATTGCAGGAATCGAACGTTTGGATCGTCGGTACCGCGGGTGAAGCAGACCACACCTTGTTCCAGAGCAAAATGACCGGCCCAATGGCGCTGGTGATGGGCGCTGAAGGGGAAGGTATGCGTCGTCTGACTCGCGAACATTGCGATGAGCTGATTAGCATCCCAATGGCTGGAACCGTTTCTTCATTGAATGTTTCCGTCGCGACCGGTATTTGCCTGTTCGAAGCTGTGCGTCAACGCAGTTAATTTCTTGTGGGGTGCTTTCGCACCCCGCTTTGTGATCCCTCTCCATGCATAAGCGCTGTCACCGTCCATACTAATGGCATTGCCATTAATGGGAGGGAACACGATGCGCTGGCAAACTCATACCGTTTTTAACCAACCAATACCCCTCAACAACAGTAACCTTTTTCTTTCTGATATCTCGTTAACCGAGGCTGTAGCCCGTGAAGGGGCTGGCTGGGATGCGGAACTTCTGGCAAGTATCGGCCAACAACTGGGTTCAGCTGAATCACTGGAGCTCGGCCGCCTGGCGAATGCCAATCCGCCTGAATTACTCCGCTATGATTCCAGCGGTGAGCGGCTCGATGATGTGCGCTTTTATCCTGCCTGGCATTTACTAATGCAAGGGCTGTGTGCCAATCGGGTACACAATTTGCCGTGGCAGGAAGATGCCAGGCAAGGCTCGTTTGTGGCCCGTGCTGCGCGCTTTGTTCAGCATGCGCAGGTGGAAGCAGGAACGTTATGCCCTATCACCATGACATTTGGTGCCACTCCTCTCTTACTTAAGCATCTACCCAAAGAGTTTCAGCCGTGGCTGAAGCCGCTACTCAGCGATCGTTACGATGCGCACCTCTCACCTGGCGCTCAAAAACGTGGCCTGCTCATCGGTATGGGCATGACTGAGAAGCAGGGGGGCTCAGATGTGCTCAGCAACACCACGCGTGCAGAGGCGATCGATAAACGCGGCCCTGGTGAAATGTATCGCATAGTCGGCCACAAATGGTTTTTCTCCGTTCCACAAAGCGATGCGCATTTGATTCTGGCGCAGGCGAAAGGCGGCCTTTCGTGTTTCTTCCTGCCGCGATTTTTACCCGATGGGCAACGTAACCAGGTTCGTTTCGAGCGTTTGAAAGACAAGCTCGGTAACCGCTCCAACGCCAGCAGCGAAGTTGAATTTTGCGATGCTACGGCGTGGCTTATCGGTGAAGAAGGTGAGGGAGTTCGCTCAATTCTCAAAATGGGTGGTTATACCCGCTTTGACTGTGCACTTGGCAGCCATGGCCTGATGCGCCGGGCGCTCTCTGTCGCGTTATATCATGCACACCAACGTCAGGCATTCGGCAAGATGCTGATCGACCTGCCGATTATGCGCCAGGTTCTGGGGCGTATGGCTTTGCAACTTGAAGGGCAAACGGCGTTTCTGTTTCGTCTGGCCCGCGCCTGGGAATCACCCGGTAATCCGCATGAGTTGGCTTATAGTCGGCTGTTTACGGCTGTGGCTAAATTTAGCGTCTGCAAATCGGGTATCCCCTTTGTCGCGGAAGCCATGGAAGTGCTTGGGGGAATGGGTTATTGCGAAGATAGCGAGTTGCCACGCATTTACCGTGAAATGCCGGTGAATAGTATCTGGGAAGGATCGGGCAATATCATGAGCCTTGATGTGCTGCGTGTTCTGGCCAAACATCCCGGTGCGATGGAGATGTTGCATGCGGAGTTTGACGAAGTGAAAGGGCAAAATCGGCATTTCGATCGTAGCTGGCGGCAGTTGCAACAGCGGCTTCGTAAGCCACAAGAGGAATGGGGCAGGGAAGTTACCCGAATGCTGGCTCTTCTGGCGACAGGTACCCAGGTTTTACAGCATCTCTCTCCACCGTTAGGTGAAGCCTGGTGCCGTATGATGCTGGACTCGCGGGGGGAAAGTGTTTTACCGAATCAGGTACTTATTGATGTACTACTCAGAGCGACAGGCCGCACAGGATAGAACAAAAAAGCCAGCGCCATAAAGGGGAGTATCAATGGCCGCTGGCTTATTTATGCATAAATAATGGCTTGTACACGCCAGCCTTCAGCAAGCTGGTTTTCCTGCATTTTAACGATGCGATAGTATGATGCTCCATGTTCGTCAGCCTTCAGGGCAATGACTTTCTCTACATCTTGCACGCTACCGGCAATACCATTCACAGAAATCATGCCGATTTCATTCAAACCCGTCACACAATCTGCGGCAACATCTTCTGCCGATTGTGCCGACGTTGTGATTAGCCCCACGGACAGCAGTAATGAGGTTAAGGCAAGCGATCGTTTCATAATTAGCTCCTTTAATACTTACCCTAAATCAGCAGGGCAATCCTTCGCGTGGGTGAACTTCAGACCTGTCCGTTGGCTGAGGTTCATTGTGCATAACAAACGATCAATTGACGCAAAGCTATGTAAATATGCATAAATTAAACACAGTGCTAAATTACTTACGGTACAAAATGGCCTGGGCATACCACTGACCAGGTACTACCGTCTCATCGTTTAGCACGATGACGTAATAATCCGCTTTGGCTGCAACAGCTTTCTCTTCTAGCGCTCGTTCTGCGTCCATCGGAGAGCCGTGCTCAAGTGTTGTCACCGTCCCTATTTTGGTCAAACCCTGCGTTTGGTAACGCTGGATTTCCTGAGGGGTTCCGGTTGCAGGCGGCGCTGGTTGTGGTGTCCCTTGTAACACGCTACAAGCACTGAGCGTGGTCGCAAGTAACACAGCTGATAGCAATCGCATGATCGTTTCTCGTCTCTTAATAGCCATAGTGTAGCCCCGGTTTTTTTCTGAGAAGAGGGAATGTTCCCATTTTGTTAGCTTCCCCGCGCTTTTTAATCACTTTCGAATGAAAATCGCTAAGCAGATCTCATAGTGAACAATAATCACAACCCATCAATGACTTGCCATCCACAGGACCCTGACATACAAAGGATATATCACACCAATATAGGGCTAATATCATGATTGAAATATATACCGAACAGCTTGCGGGCATTGAAGTTCTCCACGCTGTGCCCTCCGGGAAAAAAGAGTGCAAACTCCCGGTGGTATTTTTCTATCACGGTTTTACTTCCTCTAAACTGGTTTACAGTTACTTTGCGGTCGCTCTTGCTCAGGCTGGAATGCGCGTGATTATGCCCGATGCCGAGCAACACGGTGCGCGATTTAATGGCGATGACACCGCGCGGCTGTATCAATTCTGGTCGATTCTTAAACACAACATTGATGAGTTTTCGCCGCTTTATCAGGCTTTATCTGAACGCTATCCCGTAGATGAGCGACGAGTTGCTGTGGGTGGTGCTTCAATGGGAGGCATGACGGCTCTTGGTATTATGGCGCGTTATCCGCAAGTTCGCTGCGTGGCATGCCTGATGGGATCGGGATATTTTATGTCGCTTGGGCAAACGCTATTTTCACCACGAGCGGAAGAGGCTGAATCACTCAATGCACTCGCCGAATATGACATCAGCCATCAGCTAGAAAGCATCGGTAACCGGCCACTTTTGCTGTGGCACGGCGAGGATGATGATGTTGTTCCAGCGGCTGAGACATGGCGTTTGCAGCAAGCGCTAGTTGAGAAGGGGCTGGATAAGCAACTGATCTGCTTACGGGAACCAGGCGTCAAGCACCGCATTACGCCAACGGCTCTGGATGCCGCCAGCCGCTTCTTTAGTGAGAACCTTTAATTACACCAGAATCACTTGCACACCCTGATCTTCAAGTTTTTTGACCACTTCAGGGTTTGCTTGCTTACCGGTAATCACTAAATCAATCTGCTCCGTGCGGCTAAAGAGCATACCCGCGCGTTGCCCTACTTTTGAGCTATCGACCAATACAGCCAGCTTACCCACGACGCCCAGCATCTTTTGCTCTGCCATTGCGGTTAGCATATCCGTTTTATAAAGTCCTTCAGACGTCAGCCCTTTGCCACTGGTAAACATCCAGTGCCCGGCATACAGCGAAGTCTCGTTTTCTTGCGGCCCAAGGGTAATGGAGTGGCTTTTATTATATTGCCCGCCCATGATCACCACACTTTCATGATTTTCGTCGATAAGGTAATTAGCCAGCGGAAGATAGTTAGTAATGATCTGCACTGGTTTGCCACATATCTGCTGGCCGAGTAAAAAAGCAGTCGATCCGCAGTTGATCACGACACTTTCACCTTGTTTGACGAGCGCTGATGCAGCACTGGCAATACGGCTTTTCTCATCGTGATTTTGCGCCAGATGAATATTCATTGGCGTCCAGCGCAGGCGCTGCTGGCTAATGGCTTCGGCACCGTTACGGACTTTTTTCAGTCTGCCGCTCTCATCGAGCTTATTAATATCACGCCGTGCGGTCGCCGGAGAGATCGCCAGGCGTTCCATCACTTGTTCGACAGTCACAAATCCTGTTTGCTGGAGCAGTTCGAGCAGGATCTGGTGGCGTTGTGCTTCGGTCATGAATTTTTCCGATGAGAGATGATTTTTAAAGATGATATTTGAAATCAGATGGAATACCTAAAGGAAAAGCCGGATATTGACCCGGCTTCACAACATTACAAGAAGGACTTAAACGGCAGATCCGGTTCATGAGTAAAGCAATCATCAAACCCGCGTGGGTAGTGATATTCGAACTGATCTTTATCCAGCGGCCAGGTAAATTTGCCACCCACCTGCCAGATAAATGGCTTAAAGCCATACTTCAGTCGATCTTTCTTCATATTCCACAGCACACGGATCTCTTGCGGATCGGCCTGGAAATTCGACCAGATATCATGATGGAACGGAATGACCACTTTGGTATTCAATGACTCCGCCATGCGTAAAATATCAGCACTAGTCATTTTGTCGGTGATCCCGCGTGGGTTCTCGCCGTAAGAGCCGAGTGCGACATCAATCTGATGATCATTGCCATGTTTTGCGTAGTAGTTGGAATAGTGAGAATCTCCGCTGTGGTAAAGGTTGCCACCAGGGGTTTTGAACAGATAGTTGACTGCGCGTTTATCCATGCCATCAGGTAATATACCCGCCGCTTTTTCATCAGCAGGAAGCGTAATCAGCGCGGTACGATCGAAAGCATCTAGCGCATGAATTTCAATGTCTTTCACTTTCACGACATCACCGGGTTTCATTACGATGCAACGCTCGCGTGGAACACCCCAGCCAATCCATAAATCAACGCAGGTCTGCGGCCCAATAAATGGCACATCATCGGCACAGTTCTGCATCACTGCGGCCGCCACGTTCACGTCGATATGATCGTTGTGATCGTGTGTTGAAAGTACCGCATCAATATTGCGAATAGCGAAAGGATCGAGCACGAACGGTGTGGTGCGCAGGTTGGGCTGCAATTTTTCCACCCCAGCCATGCGCTGCATCTGGTGGCCTTGTTTCATCAGCGGATTGCCGTGGCTTTGCTTACCGGTACCACACCAGAAATCAACGCAGATATTCGCACCACCCTGGGATTTCAACCAGATACCCGTGCAGCCCAACCACCACATGGCGAAGGTTCCAGGGGCAACCACTTCCTGCTCAATTTCTTCATTCAGCCAGCTACCCCATTCCGGGAAGGTGCTTAAAATCCAGGATTCACGGGTAATCGTCTCAACCTTACTCATCAGCCTTCTCCTATCCATTTAGAATCAATAATCACAAGTGATCAAATTGTGATTTATATTGACATCAAATTTTTAAATTTAGAAGTTTTTTCTGACAGGTTATTTTGTGGATTTCACCTTTAAACACTTATTAAATGAAAAGGATGAAAGAGGTTTGTTTTTATATTTATATGTTTTTTAAGGTTTATTTGTCTTTTTTGATTGCTGGGAATTAACCGCAGTGTAATTGTGGAAAATAAATTGCGTACTTCCTCACAAATAATCATTTTCAATCTTGTTGTGATTATTTTTGACAAATAGAGTGAGGGCGAACATTACTTCCGCCTGTTTTCTGATCGAAACAGGGAGCGACTACCCTACGGAGAGCTTTATGGAGATCCTCTACAACGGCTTTATCATTTTCTTTAACCAGGTAATGACAAACGCCCCTTTGCTACTAGGGATTGTGACTTGTCTGGGCTATGTGCTTTTGCGTAAAAGCGTCAGCGTAATTATCAAAGGCACCATCAAAACGATTATCGGCTTTATGTTGCTGCAGGCAGGCTCCGGGATTTTGACCGGCACGTTTAAACCCGTTGTCGCGAAGATGTCTGAGGTTTATGGGATTAACGGCGCTATTTCAGATACTTATGCATCGATGATGGCGACGGTCGAAAGAATGGGCGACGCCTACAGTTGGGTGGGATACGCCGTGTTATTGGCTCTGGCACTCAATATTATTTATGTGTTGCTACGGCGTATTACGGGGATCCGCACCATCATGCTGACTGGTCACATCATGTTCCAGCAAGCGGGCCTCATTGCCGTGTTCTTCTTTATCCTCGGCTACCCAATGTGGACAACCATCATTTGCACCGCGGTGTTGGTTTCCCTCTATTGGGGTATCACCTCCAACATGATGTATAAACCGACACAAGCCGTGACGGAAAACAGCGGTTTTTCTATCGGTCACCAACAACAATTCGCTTCGTGGATTGCCTACAAAATCGCACCGTATCTAGGTAAAAAAGAGGAGAGTGTTGAAGATCTTAAATTACCGGGCTGGCTCAACATCTTCCACGACAACATCGTTTCCACCGCCATTGTTATGACGCTGTTTTTCGGCGTGATCCTTTGCTCATTCGGCATCGATGTTATGCAGGCGATGGCCGGTAAAACTCACTGGACTATCTACATTCTACAAACCGGCTTCCAGTTCGCGGTGGCGATTTTCATCATCGTTCAGGGCGTGAGAATGTTCGTCGCAGAGTTGTCCGAAGCCTTTAACGGTATCTCACAGCGCTTAATTCCAGGGGCGGTTCTCGCCATCGACTGCGCAGCTATCTACAGCTTCGCACCAAACGCAGTGGTGTGGGGATTCATTTGGGGAACCATCGGCCAGTTGATTGCCGTCGGCATTCTTATCGGACTCGGTTCTTCCATCATGATAATCCCAGGCTTTATCCCAATGTTCTTCTCTAACGCCACCATTGGCGTGTTTGCCAACCACTTTGGCGGCTGGCGCGCGGCGCTAAAAATCTGCCTGGTGATGGGCATTATTGAAATCTTTGGCTGTGTCTGGGCCATCAAACTCACCGGATTAAGCGCCTGGATGGGCATGGCTGACTGGTCGATTCTTGCACCACCATTAATGCAAGGGCTGACGCTTGGGTTGTGGTTTATGGGGGTGGTTATCGTGATTGCACTGATTTACATGTTCTTCGCCGGGCGCACTCTTCGCGCCGAGGAAGATGCAGAAAAACATCTGGCAGAGTCATCTGCCCACTAAAAGGATCTGGATTATGACGGTACGAATTCTGGCGGTATGCGGTAACGGGCAGGGTAGTTCCATGATCATGAAAATGAAGGTGGATCAGTTCCTGACGCAGCAGGGCGTCAATCACTCAGTAAACAGCTGCGCGGTGGGTGAGTACAAAAGCGAACTGAGCGGTGCCGATGTCATTATCGCCTCAACGCACATTGCTGGTGAAATCACTGTGGTAGGCAATAAATATGTGGTGGGTGTGCGCAACATGCTTTCGGCTGCGGACTTTGGACCAAAGCTGATGGAAGTGATTACTGCGCACTTCCCGCAGGATCTAAAATAGAGAGGCACCATGAAACTTCGTGACTCATTGGCTGATAACCACTCAATTTTACTTCAGGCGCAGGCGGAAACCTGGCAGGACGCGGTCAAGCTGGGCGTTGACCTGCTGGTAAAAGCGGATGTTGTAGAGCCGCGCTATTACCAGGCGATTCTGGATGGCGTCGCACAACACGGGCCTTACTTCGTAATTGCCCCTGGTCTTGCTATGCCACATGGTCGGCCAGAAGAAGGGGTCAAAAGTACCGGTTTTTCTCTGGTAACGCTGAAAACCCCGCTGGTGTTTAACCACGAAGATAACGACCCGGTGGATATTCTTATTACCATGGCTGCTGTTGATGCCACTACACATCAGGAGGTCGGCATCATGCAGATCGTTAATCTATTTGAAGATGAAGCCAATTTTGATCGTTTACGCGCCTGCCGCACCGCGCAGGAAGTGTTGGATTTAATTGATCGCGCTACGGCGTAGGCCCACAGTTTAAGGAGCTTTTTATGTCTCATTCATTACCGATGCTGCAAGTTGCGCTAGATAACCAGACCCTATCAGACGCTTACAAAACTACGCGCCTGATCGCTGAAGAAGTCGACATTATTGAAGTAGGAACCATTCTTTGCGTGGGCGAAGGCGTGCGCGCGGTGCGTGACCTCAAAGCGCTCTATCCACATAAAATTGTACTGGCCGATGCCAAAATTGCGGATGCCGGGAAAATCCTCTCGCGGATGTGTTTCGAAGCGCATGCTGACTGGGTTACGGTGATTTGCTGTGCCGATATCAACACCACTAAAGGTGCGCTGGAAGTGGCCCGTGAATTTAACGGTGATGTGCAAATCGAGCTGACAGGTTTCTGGACGTGGGAACAAGCCCAGGAGTGGCGTGCTGCGGGCATCGAACAAGTGGTTTATCACCGCAGCCGTGATGCGCAAGCTGCGGGCGTTGCCTGGAGCGAAACGGATATTAGCGCAATCAAACGCCTGGCTAATATGGGGTTTAAAGTGACGGTTACGGGTGGTCTTGCGCTTGAAGATTTACCGCTGTTTAAAGGCATTCCGATTCATGTATTTATTGCCGGGCGCAGCATTCGTGATGCAGCCTCACCTGTAGATGCGGCTCGCCAGTTCAAACGTGCTATCGCCCAGCTTTGGGGATAAGGACTGCTCATGTTGAATAAGCAAGTGCCGCTGGGTATTTACGAAAAGGCGCTTCCTGCCGGGGAGTGCTGGCGGGAAAGGCTACAACTCGCTGCCAGTCTGGAGTTCGATTTTGTCGAGATGTCGATTGATGAAACTGATGAACGCCTCGCACGGCTTGACTGGAGTCGCGAACAGCGATTTTCCTTGGTACAAGCCATCGCGGATACCGGGGTGCGCGTTCCTTCTATCTGCCTGAGTGCGCATCGCCGTTATCCACTAGGCAGTGAAAATGACGAAATTCGTAACCATGGGCTGGAGATCATGCGTAAAGCCATCAAGTTTGCGCAAGACGTTGGCGTACGCGTAATTCAGCTGGCGGGTTACGATGTCTATTACCAGCAAGCCAACGACGAAACCCGTCGCCGTTTCCGTGAAGGCCTGACTCAGGCTGTTGAAATGGCGAGCCGCGCCCAGGTCACACTGGCAATGGAAATCATGGACTACCCGCTGATGAACTCCATCAGCAAAGCGATGGGTTACGCGCATTACCTGAATAACCCTTGGTTCCAGTTGTATCCGGACATCGGCAATTTATCCGCATGGGATAACGACGTGCAAATGGAGTTGGAGGCAGGGCGCGGGCACATTGTGGCGGTTCACGTAAAAGACACGAAGCCCGGCGTGTTCAAAAATGTTCCCTTCGGCAGCGGCGTGGTGGCGTTTGAGGATTGCTTTGCGACCTTAAAACGCAGTGGCTACCGTGGCCCATATTTGATTGAAATGTGGAGTGAAGCTGCGGTAGATCCGGTTGCTGAAATTATCGCTGCTCGTGATTGGGTGCTCGCTCGCATGGCAACTGCCGGTTTGCTGGAGGCTGATTATGCAGCATCTTAAACAGCAGGTTTTTGAGGCGAATATGGCGCTTCCACGGCATGGTCTGGTGACCTTCACCTGGGGGAATGTCAGCGGTATCGACCGCGAGCGGCAATGCATTGCGATTAAGCCAAGCGGCGTGGCCTATGAGCAGATGTCTGCTGACGACATGGTGATAGTCGATATGAACGGTGCGGTGATTGAAGGGAAGTGCCGCCCTTCGTCTGATACCGCGACACACCTCGCACTATATAGGCAATATCCCGAACTCGGCGGCGTTGTTCACACTCACTCTACCCATGCCACCGCATGGGCGCAGGCTGGGCTAAGTATTCCGGCACTTGGCACGACACATGCTGATTACTTTTTTGGTGATATTCGCTGCACTCGCGCATTAACTATCGACGAAGTGCAGGGCGAATATGAGCTAAATACCGGCAAAGTGATTATCGAAACCTTAGGTAGCCATCACCCTCTGCACACGCCCGGCGTCGTGGTTTATCAACATGGCCCGTTTGCATGGGGGAAAACAGCCGAAGACGCAGTACATAACGCGGTGGTTATGGAGGAAGTGGCGCGAATGGCGTGGATTGCTCGTGGGATTAATCCGGCACTTAAACCTATCGACAGTTATTTGATGAACAAACACTTTCAGCGCAAACATGGCCCGAACGCTTATTACGGGCAGGGAAGATAAATACGCGAGATAATTGAAGTTACAGGCACATGGCTTTGGCCTTTTAAATCGCATTTGCGCGGGCTCCAACTCTCTTTAAATTTCAGTATGAAGCGTATAAAAAAGCCCCCGCAAGCGGGGGCAAGTCAAACGTTGGCTTTCTATGTCGTTGTGGTATTCCTGGTGTTAACGCCTTACTTCATTACCTCATTGCATTCTGCTACCGGTAAATGTCAGCGCTTACGCGCATATTGCCGTTACTACCGGGTTCTCTCATCAAAATAGTGTGGTAGTACTTTGCATTGTGCTGATCTGCATCCTCATGGATAGCAACTTCAGCTTCCTGTTCTGTCGCGAAGTTATGGTTGATATAAATAACCCCAAGGCTCATCACATCATCCATATTTTGTGCCTGGCGACCATCAATCTTGATCGCGGCAGCTGCATTTGAACTAAGCAAAATCGCCGCCAGAAAGGCTAAAACTGTAATTTTCATAATCCGCTCCACTACAACTTAATGTGTCAGCTGCGGTCGTCGCTCCTGTTAATAAATAGTGGCGGCCTATGGCAATAAGTGTAAACCCTTAGGGTTGGATAAAAAGCGACCATTTCTGATGATGTTGGTCAAAAATTTTAAGTGATCCAAGTCAAAGTTATAGATTTCACTGAGTTAGCGCTTGTTAGAAATTTAGCCTTCATGCAAAAGAATTAATTTCCATATAACCTTGAGTTTACTGGGCTCCGCTTGTATGATTACGCGTCAATTTTTTCAGCCGCCTTTATAAACACGTTCCTTGCTTCCATGGGCCGCGGCTGACCCTGACAGGAGGCTGAATAATCCGTAAGGAGCAATTCGATGCGTCATTACGAAATCGTTTTTATGGTCCATCCTGACCAGAGCGAACAGGTTCCGGGTATGATCGAACGTTACACTACTGCAATCACTGCAGCAGAAGGTACGATCCACCGTCTGGAAGACTGGGGCCGCCGTCAACTGGCTTACCCGATCAACAAACTGCACAAAGCACACTACGTTCTGCTGAACGTTGAAGCTCCGCAGGAAGTGATCGATGAGCTGGAAACTAACTTCCGCTTCAACGACGCCGTTATCCGTAGCATGGTTATGCGTACTAAGCACGCTGTAACCGAAGCTTCACCAATGGTTAAAGCTAAAGACGAACGTCGTGATCGTCGCGATGACTTCGCTAGCGAAACTGCTGATGATGCGGATGCTGGGGATTCTGAAGAGTAATTTCCAATGACGGCCAACCGCCTGGTGTTGTCTGGCACAGTGTGCAAGACGCCTCTTCGCAAGGTCAGCCCGTCAGGAATTCCTCATTGCCAGTTCGTGCTTGAGCACCGTTCTGTGCAAAAGGAAGCCGGTTTAGATCGGCAGGCGTGGTGCCGTATGCCAGTCATTATTAGCGGGCACGCACACTCAGCCATTACTCAAAGTATAACGGTCGGCACGGTACTCACAGTTCAAGGTTTCATTAGTTGCCATCAGGCAAAAAATGGTCTGAACAAAGTGGTATTGCATGCCGAGCAGATTGATTTGATAGATTCTGGAGACTAGCCTAATGGCACGTTATTTCCGTCGTCGCAAGTTCTGCCGTTTCACCGCGGAAGGCGTTGTAGAGATTGATTATAAAGATATCGCTACACTGAAAAACTACATCACTGAAAGTGGTAAAATTGTCCCGAGCCGTATTACCGGTACTCGTGCAAAATACCAGCGTCAGTTGGCTCGCTGCATCAAGCGCGCTCGTTACCTTTCTTTGTTGCCATATACTGATCGTCATCAGTAATCGGCCACTGTCCATTAACGACTTTGAGAGGATAAGGTAATGCAAGTTATTCTGCTTGATAAAGTAGCAAACCTGGGTAGCCTGGGTGATCAGGTTAACGTTAAAGCGGGCTATGCTCGTAACTTCCTGGTACCACAGGGTAAAGCTGTTCCTGCTACCAAGAAAAACGTTGAATTCTTCGAAGCACGCCGTGCAGAACTGGAAGCTAAATTAGCTGACGTTCTGACTGCTGCTGAAGCTCGCGCTGCGAAGATCAACGCACTCGAAACTGTTACTATCGCGTCTAAAGCTGGCGACGAAGGTAAACTGTTCGGTTCCATTGGTACCCGCGACATCGCTGATGCAGTAACTGCAGCTGGCGTTGAAGTGGCTAAGAGCGAAGTTCGTTTACCGAACGGTGTTCTGCGTACCACTGGTGAGCACGAAGTGGACTTCCAGGTTCACAGCGATGTATTCGCTAAACTGATTGTAAACGTTGTTGCTGAAGCGTAATTTACGCTGATTCACACGTAAAGACGCCGGCCTCGTGCCGGCGTTTTGCATTTCTGAACCGGCTAAAAAATTAGCGCGCCCGTACAAAACTGCCATCAGGCTGACGTGTAAATAGCACTTGCTGATCGTTGCCAATATCAATTGTCAGCCCCGTCACTACACCATTTGCATTCTGGCGAATCTGCACCATCTGCCCGGTTTGCAAAGTACTCAGTGGTTTGTTGCTACCTTCTACCTGCGCCATCGAATAAACATCAGCGGGCGGTAAATTATGATCGCGGAACAGCTGCGCCATAGTTTGCCCGGACTCTACGCGGTAAGAACGCCATTGCTGGTCAATATCGTTATTCTCATGCGGCACAGGCGCTTGCGTTTCTGCCTGTGGTTGCTCTTCAACACGTGACGGTTCGACAGGAGCTGAGTTCTCTGGCGGGTTGACTAAGTGGGCACGAATTGGGGATTGTGACTCAATAGAAAGTTGAGCATCGCGCGTAACTGGCACAGTAGGGGCATCAGGTGTAGGCCACAGGAAGCCGAGTACAACCACGATCGCCGCAATAATAATGCCACGGCGGTGCATCACCGGCAGTGGATCCATCAACCGGAAATTGTCGGGTGCATGCCAAATCCGCGCAAGCCAGGGTTTAACAGCGAATCGCATCGGCAACACTCCTCATTTCCACACAACGTGCTCTGTACATTTACCCACTCCATTATAGAACGCTAACTGTTTGATGCGCTGAATAATCCCGCGTAACGTGATTCTCAACCGCAATTTCACGCTCACTTAAACCATTGTTCCTGTTTCGCCTGCATTTGTCACCTTTGCCGCTTTTGCATTTTACCCGTCAGGTTGACGCTGCTATGCTGCGGGCTTGCTTTTAAATACCATTAAAGGAAATCCCATGACGACCCCTTCTTTTGACAGCGTCGAAGCGCAAGCAAGTTACGGTATTGGTTTACAGGTAGGTCAACAACTGAGTGAATCTGGTCTGCAAGGCCTGCTGCCAGAAGCACTGGTGGCTGGTCTGCGTGATGCGCTGGAAGGGAATGCCCCGGCAGTTCCGGTTGATGTAGTTCATCGCGCACTGCGTGAAGTTCACGAACGTGCCGACGCCGTTCGCCAGGAACGCCAGAAAGAACTGGCTGTTGAAGGCGTGAAATTCCTCGAAGAAAACCTGAAGAAAGACGGCGTGAGCAGCACCGAATCTGGCCTGCAATTCCGTGTTCTGACTCAAGGTACTGGTCCAATCCCAGCGCGTAAAGATCACGTTCGCGTGCATTACACCGGCAAACTGGTTGATGGCACTGTGTTCGACAGCTCCGTACAACGTGGCGAACCAGCTGAATTCCCGGTTAGCGGCGTTATCGCAGGCTGGATTGAAGCTCTGACTCTGATGCCAGTTGGCTCAAAGTGGGAACTGACTATTCCTCATAACCTGGCTTACGGTGAGCGTGGCGCGGGTGCGTCAATTCCTCCGTACAGCACTCTGGTTTTTGAAGTTGAACTGCTGGAAATTCTGTAAGCGTTCGAACGACCCCGCTTCGGCGGGGTTTTTATTTGGTGGTTAACAAAATTAGCGTGATTTTATCTGGTAAACGCTACCTTCCTGAGTGTTTTTGTGAGGTCGCTCACTTTATAGTCGTGATTTTGCACTCAAAACAAACATTAAATTAACAAATAATTTCTTTCTTAGTATTCATCCTGCCAATTCTTCCCTACTATCTTTGAGTTCCCCGGAACAACAACATCACATCCTCACTATTTTAATTTTTATAAAGGCCGGTAGAGCCTGAACACAACAGACAGGTACAGGAAAAATACAACATGGTAGATCAGATAAAGGTTTCTGACGTGGCTGAAGAGCCGTCAGAACAGTCTCTGCGGCGTAATTTAACCAACCGCCATATTCAGCTTATTGCCATCGGTGGCGCCATCGGAACCGGCCTGTTTATGGGCTCCGGTAAAACGATTAGCCTCGCAGGTCCATCCATCATCTTCGTATACATGATTATCGGCTTTATGCTGTTCTTCGTGATGCGCGCGATGGGCGAGCTGCTGCTTTCAAACCTCGAATACAAGTCATTTAGCGATTTTGCAGCGGACTTACTCGGCCCGTGGGCGGGGTATTTTACCGGCTGGACTTACTGGTTTTGCTGGGTGGTCACCGGCATGGCGGACGTCGTGGCGATAACTGCCTACGCACAGTTCTGGTTCCCCGGCTTATCGGACTGGGTGGCGTCGCTCGCGGTGATTGTTTTGCTGCTGAGCCTGAATCTGGCCACGGTGAAAATGTTCGGCGAAATGGAGTTCTGGTTTGCGATGATTAAAATTGTCGCCATCGTTGCGCTAATCGTTATCGGCCTGGTGATGATTTTAACCAACTTCCATTCCCCGTCTGGCGTAGAGGCTTCCATCAACAACTTGTGGAATGACGGCGGATGGTTCCCGAAAGGCATCAGCGGATTCTTCGCAGGCTTCCAGATAGCGGTATTTGCGTTTGTGGGTATTGAGCTGGTGGGAACGACGGCAGCAGAAACCAAAGACCCGGAAAAATCTCTGCCACGAGCCATCAACTCGATTCCGATCCGTATCATCATGTTCTACGTGTTTGCGCTGATCGTGATTATGTCGGTGACGCCATGGCGTTCCGTTGTCGCGGATAAGAGCCCGTTCGTTGAACTGTTTGTGTTGGTGGGCCTGCCTGCCGCCGCGAGTATCATCAACTTTGTGGTGCTGACCTCTGCGGCTTCTTCTGCCAACAGCGGAGTGTTCTCAACCAGCCGTATGCTGTTTGGCCTGGCACAAGATGGTATGGCACCGAAAGCATTCGCCAAACTCTCTAAGCGCGCAGTTCCGGCGAAGGGCTTGACCTTCTCCTGTATTTGCCTGCTGGGTGGCGTGGTGATGCTTTACGTGAACCCGAACGTGATTGCGGCGTTCACCATGATAACTACCGTGTCGGCGATTCTGTTTATGTTCGTCTGGACGATTATTCTTTGCTCGTACCTGGTGTACCGCAAACAGCGCCCACATTTGCACGAGAAATCGATCTACAAAATGCCGCTCGGCAAGTTTATGTGCTGGATGTGTATGGCGTTCTTCGTGTTTGTGATTGTGCTGTTGACGCTGGAAACTGATACCCGCCAGGCACTGATCGTGACGCCATTGTGGTTTGTGTTGTTAGGTGTGTGCTGGATGTTTATCGGCAAGAAGCGCATCGCGGCAATGCGTAAGTAATCATAATCCCCCTCGCCACAGGTGAGGGGGATTAACCTTTATTCCCCAGCCAAAGCCCGTGGGAACAGCACGTTATTCTCAAGACTGATGTGATTCATCAGATCGTCAATCAACTCATTAATTCCGTTATACATCGCTTTCCAGGTCGTGCAGGCTTCTGGTGGCGGCGTCACGTTATTGGTGGTGTGCTTAATAACTTCCAGCAATTCACCCGCTTCATCATGCTCACTTTCCATCACACTAATTGGGCCAGTCGCCCGTGAACCCATGCCTTGCTTGATCAAAGGGAACAGGATCTGTTCTTCTTTCATCATATGGCTGCTGAGTTCCTGATGCAGCATGGTGAGATACTTCGCCAGCCCCTTCGGTACGTTAGGCTTATCGGCATGCACGCGCTCAACTTTGGTGGCCTGAAGAATCAGCTCTGGCAGTTGTTCGCGGTGGCGGTCATGGTAGCGCACCAGAATGTGGTCGATGATTTCCGCCAGCGGTGCCGTGCGCCACTCTTTCTCAGTGGGTTCTTCAGCAAGAGCAGCAAGCTCGGCTTCGATCGCCTCGAGATCCAACTCTTTGCGCGTTGCGGCACGCTCAAGCGTCTGTTTACCACCACAGCAGAAATCGAGATCCAATTTACGGAACAGCGCCGAAGCGCGCGGAATAGTTAAAGCCAGTTCACCTAAAGCTTGATCGCGAAAAGCCATGAGCAGATACCTCGTTGTCGATAATATAAGATGCATATTAAATGCATCTTTAATCTGGCGCTATGACTATTTCGAGGTAAGGCGCTATTTGTCCGTCACGACAACCACTTCAGCGAGCGTGTTTTTCTGCGGTTTGGTCAACACAGCCATCACCACGCCAATCACCAGGCAAAAAATCCCCAGCAATGTCAGCAGAGGTGGCCAGCTATGGCGCAGCATAAAGGTGTAAGCCAGGCCTGCGAGCGTTTCAAAGACAATCAGCGGGCCGACGATAACGGTAGGCAAACGCTGGCTGGCGATGTTCCAGCATAGCGCGCCGAGCCAGGAACAGAACAGTGCGATGGCTAACATCAGTGTTAAAAACACTTCCGGGCGCGGGCCAAAGGGTAGGGTGAAATCAGTGTTGGTGCGCGACATCCACAGGCAGACGGCGATGTACCCGATCAGTGAAAAGGGCAGAATCGCCAGTCCCTGCGCCGTCGCCCACATCAGCGGATTTTTATCCGGGTTTTCGCGCAGCCAACAGGCGTTACGCAGCGCATACCACGCCCAACAGGCGACTGAAATAAACGCCAGGCTGATGCCGCTGATATATCGCCACCAGCTGAAATCAAGCTGCCCGGTGCGTAACTCTGCAGTATTTACCATCACAAGACCCAGGGCGATAATCACCAGTGCAGGCGCAAGTCGACGCCACGGTAGTTTGCCGTCACGTTTGCTGTAAAGCAGGTTGGCGAATACTGGAATCACCACCGGCAGCGTGCCGATAATCATGGTCGAAATCGGCGCGCCGGTACGCTGAATGGCGCTCGCGAGACACACGTAATAAATGAGATTGCCGACGGTAGAAAGCTTCAGCGCGGTAAACCAATCCGAACGTGTCAGTTGGCGCAAGCGCTGGCGGCCAAACCAGGCCAGCGGCAGCGCAATAAAGCCCAGCGCCAGATAACGCCCGGTCGACTGCATGGCAGCCGGGTAATCAGGAACAATCAACGGTCCGACGAAAATCAGCCCCCACATCAACCCTGCGAGCAGGGCGTACAGCACTCCAGTTAACATCTTCTATATCCAATAATGTCTTTGGAATGAGTGTAGGTGTGGCGGGATCAAAAATATTGTACCAGCTTGCGGTTTAGCTAACGGGTGACCTGTTTTTGATAGCGAACGGGCGTGATGCCATAACGCTGGGAAAAGGCGCGAGTCAGATGTGCCTGATCGGTTAATCCGCTGGCAGCGGCCACTTGCGCGGCAGGCATCCCACTGGTTAGTAATCGCTTAGCGTGCCAAAGACGGATCGCCATTAGCATCTGATGGGGGGTGACGTGGAAGTGTGCTTTGAACATGCGTTGAAAATGATAAGGGCTAAGCGAAACCACGGCAGCGAGCTCATCAAGCGTTACCGGTTGCATATAGTTATCGTGCAGATAGTCCCGAATTTGTTCAAAGCGGTGTGCGGACTCTGGCGTTCCGCCAGCCTGATGTTGAGCGTAAGGCTGGAAAGTTTCGATAAGATTCAGCAACAAACCTTGCTGGGTCAGCGAATCGCTTTCGCTCCACAAGCCATTAATTAATTGTGAAATACAACCTGCACGCAGCGGATCGTGTTTAACCACATCGCTAAACGACCAGTTGCGCGAGCCGGTCACGCTTTCAAGCAGTTCCGGCTCGAGATAAATCATGCGGTACTGCCAGCCGTCTTCCGTGGCGGCTTCGCCGGTGTGCAATTCATCCGGGTTCATCAGCACCAGCGAATCCTGCGCGGCAACATGTTGAACACCACGATAGCGAAAGCGTTCTGCGCCTCGCGTCACCGTGCCAATACCGAAAGCTTCGTGAGTGTGCGGTTCAAAGGCGTAACGCGAAATATGGGCGTGATAAAGCTCAACGCCGGGCAATTGTGGTAAATGCCGGAATTGAGCAATGTCTTTTTCATCGTTGAACAGTTCAGGAACGCCTTGCACATTAATCTCCTTCATACTTCAAGTTGCAGATGCGTTGGCTACGTTTGCTCCCCCGAATCACTTACTACAGTAAGCTCATCGGGACTCACTCTCTTGCCGCCTTCCTGCAACTCGAATTATTAAGGATATAGGATCTTCAGCTTTAACGGAAAGTTAACATTTACAGCGCCGCGCGCAGGCTCTCTGCAAGCGGAGTGGTTGGGCGGCCAATCAGGGTGCTTAGCTGGTGGCTATCATCAAACAGACCACCTTTGGATGCGCCAACGTCAGAGTTTGCCAACATTGCTGCTAGCCCTTCTGGCAGACCAGCACCGAGCAATGCTGCTTTAAAATCAGCTTCCGGCAAGTTCTGATACACCACGGTTTTTCCGCTCTGTTTGGTCAACTCAGCAGTCAGCTCAGACAGCGTCCAGCCGTGGTCGCCCGCTAGTTCGTAAACCTTGCCCGCCTGGTTGTCCAGAGTCATGACTTTAGCGGCTGCTGCGGCGTAATCAGCACGTGCTGCCGCAGCGATTTTGCCTTCGCCAGTGCTGCCAATAAACACGCCATGTTGCAGAGCAGGCGGTACGCTGGCGAGATAGTTTTCGGTATACCAGCCGTTGCGCAGCAGTACGAATGGAATGCCGGATTGTTTTAGCATTTCTTCGGTGGCGATATGTTCATCGGCAAGGCTCAGCGGCGAGGAGTCTGCATGCAACAGGCTTGTGTAGGCAATCAGTTTCACGCCTGCTTCTTTGGCTGCATCAATCACATTGCGATGCTGAACTGCACGCTGACCAACTTCACTTGAAGAGATAAGCAGCAGTTTTTCCACGCCATTCAGCGCTTGCACCAAAGCCGCTTTATCTTCATAGCTGGCAGCTCGTACCTGCACGCCACGGTTAGCAAATGATTGAATTTTTGCCGGGTTACGCACGATGGCAACCAATTGGTTAGCCGCAACGGTATTCAGTAATTCTTCAACAACGAGTTGGCCCAGTTGGCCGGAAGCGCCGGTAATCGCGATCATGATAAATCTCCTGTGGGTGTTCTGGTTAAGTTGTGCCACACTATCACCAGCACTAACTTAAAGTAAGTACGCACAAAAAGGTAAGTATGAAATGAGTGAGATTGAAATCCGTCCGCTGTCGTTAACTGAGCAAATGCGTGATGGCAATTTATTTGCTGAGCAGTGCCCGTCGCGCGATGTGTTAAAGCACGTCACCAGCCGCTGGGGCGTGTTGATTCTGGTGGCCTTGCAGGGTGGGACTCATCGTTTCAGCGACCTGCGCCGCAAGATGGGCGGTGTGAGTGAAAAAATGCTCGCGCAAACGCTGCAATGGCTTGAGGCCGACGGTTTTGTAAATCGAAAATCCTACCCGGTTGTGCCGCCGCATGTGGAATACAGCCTGACGCCGTTGGGTTTTGAAGTGGCCGAGAAAGTGGCGGAGCTAGCCGATTGGATTGAAGGGAATTTGCCGAGAGTAATGGCGTCCCGCAGTGAGCGAGACGCCTGATAACCTTCATCTTTCAAGCGCCAGATGCGTTGGCTGCATTCGCTCACCCGGTCACTTGCTCGTGCAAGCTCCCAGGAACTCGCTCAATTGCCGCCTTCCTGCCACTCGAAATCTATTGGTTATCTAACTGTTACTTACTTAAATCCAGCTGATAAATCGCAAACCCAATCTCGTCATTACCCACATTCTTCATCGGATACTGGCCTTTCTCTTTGATAAAGGTCGCCGCTTTGTCACCCGGAGAGGTTTCAAAGCGAATATCTAATTTCTGATTGCTGTGGATTGGCGCGAGACGCCAGTTGTTATCAGCAGCTGGGTGGATCTCTTTGCTTGCCGTAATCCAGTTCGCCAGCACCGAGCGGTTTTCATCTGGTGACGCGAAAGCGATATGGCTGTCGCCTGTTCCGGCAAACTTGCCGCCGTAAGCGCGATAGTTATTGGTTGCCACCAGGAAAGTCGCGTTCGGGTCGATTGGCTTACCTTTGAACGTCAGCCCTTTGATACGCTCAGCTTTCGGGTTCACCATCTGGCATTCGCCGTCGTAACGCGCAGGTTGTGACACATCAATCTGGTAATCCACGCCGTCGATAACATCAAAGTTATAGGTGCGGAAACCGTCCCAGTTGATCAGTGACTGCGGTTTCGTGCTGTTCACATCAATCTGGTTAAACTGCCCGGCGGAACATTCCAGCCATTCCTTGACCTCTTTGCCCGTGGCTTTCACTACCACCAATGTGTTCGGGTAGAGATACAAATCTGCGGCGTTACGGAAGGTTAACTGGCCTTTTTCCACTTCGACAAAACTGGCCGGGTCATTCTTACGCCCACCAACTTTAAACGGTGCGGCAGCGGAAAGTACCGGCAGGTTCGCCAGGTCCGGATCGCCCTGAATGTATTTTTCAACGTAGGCGAGTTGGGCGTTATTCACCACCTGCACCGTTGGGTCGTCCTGCACCAGCGCCAGGTAGCTGTACATATTGTCGGAAGATTTGCCGATTGGCTTGCTGACAAACTCGCGCGTGGCGTCGTGATCGTGCTTCATCACTTCCACCAGTTTGGCATCTTCCGGCACCAGGGCTTTCTTCGCCACGCTGTCATAAATTGGGCGCGCTTGCGCTTTGCTGCTGGTAACTTTCCATGCGCCACTATCGTTGTTCAGCACTAAATCAACCACGCCAAGATGGTCGCCCCACATGCCAGGCATCACCGCCGGAATACCGTTAAGCGTCCCTTTTTCGAGGTCAACACCTTTGATATTGGCAAAGTCTTTGCCTGGGAATACGGCGTGCGCGTGGCCAAACAGAATGGCATCCACGCCTGGCACTTCGCTGAGGTAATAAACCGAGTTCTCAGCCATCGCATGATATGGGTCGCTCGACAGGCCGGAGTGGGCGATAACCACCACTAAATCCGCCCCTTGTTTGCGCATTTCAGGCACATAATGGCGGGCCGTTTCGGTAATATCCTGCACCGTCACTTTGCCTTCCAGATTAGTTTTATCCCACGTCATGATTTGTGGTGGTACAAAACCGATATAACCGATGCGCAGCGTCTGCTCTTTGCCGTCTTTGTCTTTCACCACGGTTTCTTTAATCACGTAAGGTGTGAACAGTGGCTTATTGGTTTTGGCATCAATAATGTTGGCATTCACATACGGGAATTTGGCCCCCGATAGCGCCATATGCAGGTAATCGAGGCCGTAGTTAAATTCGTGGTTGCCCAGGTTGCCCACGGCGTAATCCAACGTATTGAGCGCCTTATAAACCGGGTGGATATCGCCTTTTTTGAGGCCTTTTGCCGCCATGTAATCGCCCAGCGGGCTGCCCTGAATCAGGTCTCCGTTATCGACCAGTACGCTGTTTACCGTTTCACCGCGCGCGGCGTTGATTAAACTTGCCGTACGCACCAGTCCAAATTTTTCCGTGGAGGTATCTTTGTAGTAATCGAAATCCATCATATTGCTATGGAGATCGCTGGTTTCAAGGATACGGAGGTCAACGGTTGCCGCATGAGCGCCGGTAGCAACCAGCATGGCCAGCATCGTTGCGCTAAACTTGATCATGATAAAAGGTCCTTTTTAGAGATAGGCCGCAAAAGGCTATGTATATAAACGTTGTTGCTTACAGATTTGTGAAGTGTGCCAGAAAAAGGGCGTAGTAAACCGGAATGGGTTCACAGATAGCGCAACCAGGCGTGATGAGATATAAGTAAAACAACAGGTTAATCGCACGACACAACATGAGGTGGAGAATGCTAGATAAAATTTGCCAACTGGCTCGGGAGGCTGGAGCTGCCATCATGCAGGTGTATGACGGGCAAAAGCCGCTAGAGGCGACCCAAAAATCCGATGATTCACCCGTAACTGCGGCGGATATCGCAGCTCACACCATTATCCTGCAAGGGCTGCAAACACTGACGCCGGAGATTCCGGTACTCTCAGAAGAAGATCCGCAGACCTGGGAAACCCGTCAGAGCTGGGATCGTTACTGGCTGGTGGACCCGCTGGACGGCACCAAAGAGTTTCTGAAGCGTAACGGGGAATTCACGGTCAACATCGCGCTTATCGAAAAAGGCAAAGCGGTGCTGGGCGTAGTGTATGCGCCAGTGCTGAACGTGATGTACAGCGCAGCAGAAGGCAAAGCCTGGAAAGAAGAAAACGGTGTGCGTAACCAAATCCACGTGCGTGATGCTCGCCCACCTCTGGTGGTGATAAGCCGTTCACATGGCGATGATGAACTCAAAGAGTATCTTCACCAGTTGGGCGAACACCAGACCACGTCTATCGGCTCATCGCTGAAGTTTTGCCTGGTGGCGGAGGGGCAGGCACAGCTCTATCCACGCTTCGGGCCAACTAACATTTGGGACACGGCAGCAGGCCATGCTGTGGCGGCCGCGGCCGGTGCTCACGTTCATGACTGGCAGGGTAAGCCACTCGACTACACCCCACGCGAGTCATTCTTAAACCCAGGTTTCCGCGTTTCTATTTACTAAACAACTATTTACTCAACAGTTCGCGCAGCAGGCTCATGACCTGCTGCACTTCTTCCTGTGTGAGTGGGCCATCTTTAGCAAACTGCACGCGGCCTTGTTTATCCAGCACCACAATCGCTGAACTGGCTTCTTCCAACTGCCAGGCACTCTTCGCCACGCCGTTGCTATCGACAATAAATTGCGACCACGGATACTGCTTTTTATTGCTCTCAAGGCTGCTGCGCACAAACATTCCGGTACCCATAATCGCGTCATCCGTGTTCACGATAGTCGTTGTCTGGTAGCGGTCATGCGGGAGTTTGGCTGCCTTAATCGCTTCAATCAGCCCGGCGTTCTTCTCTTTTGCGCTCGTGCGGCCAGCAATATGCTGCAGCACTCGCACTTTTCCCACTAGCTGCGCGCTATTCCAGTTTTTATAGCTAAACTTATCATTGTCGAGCATCAACTCGCCTTTATCCGTAATACCAATAGGCGAGACTCGCTGATTTTTCTCAAAGTTATGTGCCGATGCCGCAAGTGGCAGTAGCAGCAGGGCAAGCGCAAGGGTTTTACGTAGGGACATGAGAACTCCTATCTTATTATTTGTGAAAAGTTTGCAGGTGATCCGACCACTTCGTCGTGACGTTTTAAGCATATGTGCTGAATAGCCATCTGTCCCGCAACAACAATGCCAGTTTGCGGGCGACCGCACATATCCCTGTTTTTTGAAGGCTTAGACTGAGTTTTGTTTACAATTACAAAGAATATTCTGAGAAATTGTAATCATACGGTAAATAAGATTGTGCAAACTAGGTGTCGGTTTGTATATGGACTATAGTTTCCAGGCACCAAATTTTTCGCCTCGTTTTGTCGGACCAAATGTGGAACCGCAGGGGTGTTAACACTGCAGGAGAGAAGAAGAATGAAAATTTTCCAACGGTACAACCCGCTTCAGGTGGCGAAGTACGTGAAAATCCTGTTCCGTGGACGGTTGTACATCAAGGACGTTGGCGCTTTTGAATTTGATAAGGGCAAGATTCTTATCCCAAAAGTGAAAGATAAGCAGCATCTATCTGTTATGTCTGAAGTAAACCGCCAGGTAAAACATATGCAGGCGGAATTGGCGTAAGGCCAAAAGAAGTACCAAAAACGGCACCCAAGGGTGCCGTTAGTGTTTCTGAGTTTTGGGAATTACGCTGCGTTCTGATCTTCAGCATCAGGCAGTTTTGGCGTCAACGGTGTCGGCTTATTGTCGATACGCGTCACCAGCAATTGGTCGATGCGGTAGTTATCGATATCCACTACCTCGAACTTATACCCGGAGAACTTCACCGAGTCGGTGCGTTTCGGGATTTTTCGCAGCATAAACATCATAAAGCCGCCGATGGTTTCGTAATTGCCATTCTGCGGGAACTCGTCGATATCCAGCACGCGCATCACGTCGTCAATCGGCGTACCGCCTTCAACCAGCCATGAGTTCTCGTCACGGGCAACGATTTGTTCTTCCATACCCTGGCCGACCAGGTCACCCATCAGCGTCGTCATTACGTCGTTCAGCGTGATAATGCCTACCACCAGCGCATATTCGTTCATGATAACCGCGAAGTCTTCACCGGCAGTTTTGAAGCTTTCCAGCGCTTCGGAGAGCGTTAACGTATCCGGCACAATCAACGTATTACGTAGATGCACACCGCTGTTAAGCGCCATGCTCTGGTTGCCCAGTACGCGGTTCAGCAGTTCTTTGGAATCAACGTAGCCAACGATATGGTCGATATCACCATTACACACCAGGAACTTGGAGTGCGGGTGCTCGGCAATTTTATTCTTCAGGCTTTGCTCATCTTCATGCAAATCAAACCAGATGACGTTTTCGCGTGAGGTCATTGACGAGGGCACCGTACGTGATTCGAGCTCAAACACGTTTTCAATCAGCTCATGTTCTTGCTTACGCAACACGCCAGCCAGCGCACCGGCTTCAAACACGGCGTAAACATCGTCAGAGGTGATGTCGTCATTACGCACCATCGGCAATTTGAAAATGCGGAAAATAACGTTTGCCAGGCCGTTAAAGAACCATACCAGCGGGCGGAAGATAAACAGACAGAAGCGCATCGGGTTGATGATTCGCAAAGCAACAGATTCAGGCGAAATCATACCGATGCGTTTCGGGGTGAGGTCTGCAAACAGAATGAACAAGCTGGTGACCAGGGTAAAGGAGATGATAAAGCTCAGTTGGTCAGCCATTTCTGGCGAGAAGAAGCGCTCCAGAAGCACTTTAAATGCCGGGGAAAATGCCGCATCGCCGACGATACCGCCGAGAATCGCAACCGCGTTCAGGCCAATCTGCACTACGGTAAAGAACATGCCAGGACTTTCCTGCATTTTCAGTACGCGTTGCGCGTTAAGGTTGCCATCATCAGCCAGCAGCTTGAGTTTTATCTTGCGGGAAGCAGCCAGTGAGATCTCCGAAATTGAGAAGAATGCACTGACGGAAATAAGAAGAAGTATTAATAAAATACTGTTTAACATAGTTTATCCGGCTTAGAGCCAGAGCCTCGGAAGGAAAGTTGAAAATCTAAGGGTTAGTACATTTTGACTGCCAGTCCGTGGAGGTTGGGCCAGCAATTTCAACGGGTAGTATAGCGTAAGGGTGCATGGGGCTGCCAGAGGGCAAAATTTGGGCTGCTTTTATTGGGTTATTTAGTTTATTCCATCAATTTTCCTTTTGTATCTTATAAGGTACACTTTCTACAGTTAAGAAATTCAAAGGATTGAATGAATGGCTTACACAACGAAGCGATATGTCGACAAAACGGGTCACGTCCCTTACTCCGACTGGATAAATAAGCTCATCAAAAAAGACTTACGTGCCGTCGCAAGGATTGATGCTCGTATAGACCGCGCAAGTGCAGGAAATTTTGGTGACCATAAGTTTGAACGGGATGGTGTGTGGGAACTCCGGGTGGATTACGGGCCAGGCTATCGCGTGTATTACGCTCTCGAAAAGAATGAAATCATTCTGTTGTTAGTGGGGGGCGATAAGAGCACCCAAAAAACAGATCTCAATTTAGCAGTAAAATATTTACAGGATTATAAAACGAGGTAGCTGTATGACGACTAAAACCAATAAAGGGGCTGTTATAAAGGCAGCTGACCATGACAGTGCCGTTATCGACATCATCCGTGAAAATCCTGACTATGCGGAAATTTACCTACAAACTGCACTGGAAGAAATAAACGAGGAGGGTGGTGTGGCGGCTTTCCTTGTTGCTTTGCGACGTATTGTTGAAGCTCGGGGTGGTATAGGTGAAATAGCCGCTAAATCTGGGCTTTCCCGTGTAAATTTGTATCGTTCACTGTCCCCAACAGGAAATCCGACAATTTCTACACTCGTTGCTGTGTCACGAGCCGCGGGGGTTCGTCTTTTCCCTTTCGGCCATTCCTAAGATGAGTTGGCACTTTTCAAGCATAAACGCCCGATAAACCTATCAGGCGTTTTGTTTTTTAGCGGACTGAGTAGATTTCCATCACCCACCCAGTTTTTCTTCAAACCTTAACAATCGCCCGGCGTTGCCCAGCACCAGCAGTGTGCTCAGATTGTGCAATAGGGCGGCAATTACGGCACCGGAGGCTCCCAGCCAGCCAAATGCGGCGGCGACGACAATCACCAGCGTCCAACCCAGCCCAATCAGCACGTTCATCTGTAAGGTGCGACGGCACAGGCGGCTTAAACGCACGCAGGTTCCAAGACGGCGTAAGTCCCCACCAATTAATACAATATCCGCTGATGCCATGGCGATATCCGAGCCACCTGCACCCATCGCAACGCCAACCACACCCGCTTTAATTGCCAGGGAATCGTTGATGCCATCGCCGACTACCATTGGCCTGAAGCCATTGTCGATTTGCGCACTGACCTGGTGGAGTTTGTCGGCGGGTAATGCCCCGGCTATAACGTCGTTAATCCCCACGTTCTTCGCGATGCGTTGTGCCACGGCTTCGCGGTCACCGGTCAGTAATAGTTGATGGTTAAGCCCAAGATCACGCAGCTCCGCCATTGCACTGGCCGCTTCGTCGCGTAGGCTATCGGCCAGTAAAATCCAGCCACGGAAACGCCCCCCTAGTACCAGCCCAACTATCGGCCCGTCATGTGGTGGTTCTTCCGGTAAATCAGCGACCTGAGTTTTTAACAGCTCATGCCGGCCGAGATAAGCCTCGCCCGCTGCTGTAGTGGCAGAAATACCCAAACCCTGGTGTTCATGCACATTTTCAAGCTGCGGCCATGTGTTTTGCGGGGCAATATTGACCAGCGCCCGGCTGACCGGGTGGTTACTGGTGGCACCAAGGCTCGCCGCCAGTGCAGACAGAGCTTCCGGCGATTCTCCCGCTTCAGGAATCAGTTCATGAAGTTGCAGCTTGCCGTGTGTGAGCGTGCCGGTTTTATCGATAATCACCGCATTCAGTTCGGCTAACTCTTCAAGGAAGGCCGCGCCGCGAATCAAAATACCGTGACGTGCGGCAACGGTCAGCCCGGCAATAGACGTTGCAGGCGCGGAAAGCACTAGCGCACAAGGACAGGCGGCGACCAGTACCGCCAACATGGCCTGGTCGTTTTGCGTCAAAAACCATGTGCTGGCGGCAATCAATAAAACCAGCAGCAGATAACGCGCCGCGTGACGTTCAAGCAGACGGGTAATCGGCGGGCTGGCTTGCTCGGCACTTTGCATCAATGCCACCACTCGCCCGAGTGTTGAGGTTTCGCCGATGTGCGTCACTTCAATTCGCAGCCGCCCATCAAGATTGATTGCACCACCGTAAACATTCATGCCCGGTTTCACTTCCAGTGGAACTGATTCACCCGTGATCGGTGCGGTATCCAGGCTTGCCGTCCCTTCCAGTACACGCCCGTCAGCAGGTAACCGGTCGCCTGCGCGCACTTCGACGATGTCACCAGCCACCAGTTCATGGTTGTCAATTTCATGCAGATTGCCGTCTGCATCAAAGCGTCGCGCCCGGCTGTGGGTCAATTTGCTGAGCGCTTCAATCGCTTCTTGCGAACCAATCATACTGCGCTCTTCGAGGATATGGCCGACGATCATAATTAGCGGTAGCAATGCGGCAGTAAGTAAATCCCCGGTCGCCCACGAGCCAATTAGCGCTAGCGCAACCAGTTGATCGGTAATGCCATGCAAGCTCGGGTAACGCAGGCTGTAAAAGGCGTGGCGCAATACCGGAATGCCGACCATCAGCGATGCAGCACCCAGTAAGATATCGGCTACCGCAACTTGATCGGGTGCCAGACCACGCCATAGCAAACCAAGAATTAATGTGCCGCTGGCAATCAATGCCAGTATCAACTGGCGGGTAATCTGCCGTTGTTCCTGATGGCTCAGCGCGCCACCGGGGTTAACAGTGTGGGTACTCATGGTTTCGAAGGTTCCTTTTGCCCAGCAGCTTGCAGAATCAAATTCGCATCATCTTTTGGAGAGACGGTAATGACGGATTCAGCTTGCGCCAGAATTGCCGCAATGCGTTCGCGGTAAACTCGCGCTAACAAGTCGGGGTCGTGCGGGCTGTTGGCCAGACGATTCACCATTGCCGTGTCGGACTGAGCTTTCGCCACTCGTTCGCGGGCCTGCGCCTGAGCCGTCTGGCGAGTCTGATCGGCAAGCTGGGTGGATTTCTGGCGAATTAAAGAGGCGTCGGTATTGGCGGTGGCTATTGCCTGCGACGCTTGCTGGCTGGCGGTTAATACCGCATTGAATGCGGTGACTGTGGTTTCCGGCAAAGTGGATTGCACAGTAACCCGCTCAAGCGTAATCCCCAGGTCACTGCCTGATTGTGCCAGGCGCTGCAAATTTTGCTCGACGTTGTGCTGAACATCAGCCCGCAGGCGTTCGCGTTGCTGGGCAACATTTAAATCGCCGCTGACCATTTCCGGGCGGGCGACAAGAATAGTATCCAGATCGCGCGAGGCACATACCGCAACGGCAGCACGCTCAACCAGTCGATCGAGAGCCGGAATCACATGTTCACCCTGCAATACATACGCCATTGGCGTGACGACACGGTAAAACACGCTGATATCCAGTTGCACCACGCCCGAGTCACCAGTAAGCAGATAGCCGGAACCTGCCAGTGCATCGCTGCTGTTATCGCCACGAGCATCTGCATGCAGCGCATCATTCGAGCGTAATAGCGCCGTAACGTGGTGTTCAATCACGCGGTCAGGTGCCGGAACCATCACCACATCGTTAATCGGCTTCGGCCAGGTGAGCAATAAACCCGATTCGGCAATTCGCTGCTGTGCACCGAAGCGCAGTACCACGGCGCGGCTGTCTGCGGGTATCTGGCGAATATTCGAAAACAACCACGACGCTGCTGCCAGCAGTGTCAGTGCATACAGTGCGTAAAAGGCGAGGCGTATTGACTGTGTCCACGGGCCCGCAGGTTTATTTTTGTGATGCTCACTCATGAGTTGTATCCAGCTTTGGCCCTTCTACCAGCAGACGGAACGGTGCGGCATCAGTGCGTAACACCAGACGGGTGCTGGAATTAACCACGCCGCTGAGCGCATCAAGCTGGCGTAACAGGCTGTATAGCTGAGGTGAACTGGCATAAGCCTTGCCATAAATTTCGGCGGCTTGCGCCTGAGACTGTGCTTCGATATCTGCAGCCTGAACCTGTGCTGTCGCCTCCACAATGCGAGCATCACGCTCTGCCGCCGAGCGAATTTCAGCCGCGGCGCGTTTGCCTTCAGCAGTGCGTTCAGTCGCAATGGTTTCACGCTCGGCACGCATCCTGTCGACTGTGGCGCTAAGCGTCACCGCGGGCAGGGTCAGGCGTTCGGTTCCAACCTGCACCAACCGAATACCATAGCTTTCCAATAATGGCTGGCTGATTTGCGCCTGCAGATGCGATTCAAACTGGTTTAACTGCACTTGTTTGCTGTCCGTATTGACCAGTTGAGAGAGCGTAAAGCCGCTCGCGGTGGTTTCGAGTGCCGAGCCGAGATAAGCACGAATTTGCCGTGCCGCTTCATCAGGCTGATTTTGTACCGCGCGCATAAAGCGCTGCACATGCTCAGGGGTACTATCAACCTGCCAGACCGCATATGACTGCACAATGATGCGCAGCCCATCCCGCGTGCCCACATCCTGCAAGCCGCTCGAAGTCGTTCGCAGACGCAGATCGACGGCGGTGGACATTTCAAAAGGTGCGGGCAGGCGCCACGCAAGACCTGGATTGAGCAGTACGCGTACCGGATTACCGAACCGAGTAATAATCAGCGACTCACCAGAGCGAACCTGCACAAGGCTTGCGGCGGCGGCAAGAATGAGCACCAGTGCACTTGCGCCAGCAATGCGCTTCCAGGCTTTAGTTACAGGAGCGTCAGAATGGTGGCTGTGGTGGCAACCGCTACTGCAACCGTGATGATGTGAATGGCTCAACGGGAAGACTCCTGTGTCGGTTTGGAAGGTGCATCGTTACGTGCTGCCTGGCTTAACGAGGGAAACTCGCGCAGGTCGATAGTGGGCTGTGAGGTCGCGCCAATACGGTGGTCGATAATTAACAACGGGCTTTTGCCTAAAGTCTGGTGCAGTTGGCTAAACCATAATTCATCGACAAACACCTGGCCGGATTTCGCCACTGCTTGTTTCTGTGCGGCAAAACGCACAGCCGTTGATTGCGCTTTACTGGTCACATCGGTGGCGTTCATCTGTGCCTGGTTCTGGCGTGCGGTAGCCGTAGTTTGTGCGCTGGCGGCCAGCTCTGCTGCATGCCCACGTTCCCGGGACACGAGCGCTTGAGCCGCAATTTGCGCGGCCTGTACACCGTGGAAGGCATCAGCAGCGCCTGCTGGAGGGTGGATAGCTTCGACGACGGTCGAGAGCAATTCCACACCGCTATGCAGGCCATCGAGTTTTTGCTGCACTGCCTGATTAATCTGGCTTGCTAATTCGATGCGCTGTTCCCCTAAAACCTGCTCAAGAGTCAGCGAGGAAAACTGATGCACCAGTACCTGGTTTGCAGTGCTACGAATCAACTCTGGCAAATTCGCGCTGTTATAGGTTGCCGCCAGTGCTGCGTTATCGGTTAAGCCAACGCGCCACATAAAACGGACATCGCTATTAATGATTTGCAGACCTTGCTGGTTACCGCTCTGGCTGGCAATAATCTGTGCTTTATCAAAGCTATGAATCGCATCCCACAGGCGATCGGCGCTTTGCGGTGCATTCCCTTCGGCATTCGCTAGCGGCTCCGTAGGTGTATCGGCTTCTTCTCCGGCCGCTAACTCATGCACCTGGCCATTTTCCGCCAGTATCACCTGGCCAAAAGGCCAGGGCAGCCCGTAATGCAGGCCCGATGGCAACACGGCAACCGGTTTGCCAAAGCGTTCATAAATACCGCGTTGGGTTGGGGAAACTTGCTGCATCCCGGTCAACAGCCAGCCACAAAACAGCATGACTGCCAGCACAGGTAAAAACGCCCGACGCAATACCGTGAATGCCCAAAGCTGGCGTAAATCAATGCCAAAGTGGTGGTGCAGCTCGCGTTGTAAAAAAAGTAGCGGGCGTGGCGGCCAGACGAGTTGTGCTGCCAGTTGGCTTTGAGCAAGGAACTTGGGTTCGCAGCCTTCTTCACCCGGTGGAGTGAATAGTGAGAACAAGCCGCGCAGCAGAAACTCAATTGCTACCAACACCACAAGGATCGCAGGCAGATTGACCAACAATGAGAGGTTTGTAGTCGGGAATATCAGTGCGGGCAAAGAGAGCAATTGTACCGCGAGAGTTACACGTAATATCGGCGCAATGAATTTGGCTTCTGGCCAGGCTTCGTTTGAAGTGGCTGCCAGATGGCGCTCCGCAACCAGTGTGACAAACATCGCCAATGCAATAATCCCGACCGCCACCCAGCGCAGGTTGCCATCATCCAGCGAGACATAATTAGTTCCCCAGCCTGCCTGGGTGACGAATAACACGAATCCCGCCATCGAGGCCAACCAGACACCGTCACTCTTAAGTAACGCATTGATGCGTTCAAAGTTGATGGGAATGAGTGCGCCAAGCCGTTGATAAATTGTCGGGGGAGGTTCTGTTTCAGTAGGAGCCGTTTCGGATTTAAGCGCTGGTGAGAACTTTTCTGCCCGCCACTGGCAAATTCGCTGTGCATTGTAGATAGCGATAGCTAGCAAGGTGAGCACTGCGGCCTGGCTGCTTAATAAAGCCGTCCAGCGTGAAGATGACTCGATAATGCTGACAATCAGCGCCACCACAATCATCAAAAAAATTAGCGCGCTTAATCCGAAGACTAATCTTGCAGTCAGCTTCGCCTGCGATGACGCTAAAGAGTAACGAGCCTGAGAAGTTAACGGTGAAGGTTCCGTTGGTTCAGAAAATTGGGAGGGCTGCATGGAGTCATTATTGGAGTTTAAATGTTACCATATAACATATCACAGCCCTCATTTACCCGTAAACGAAACGAGGGTAACCGATTGTACAAATGCTTTAACTCTGTGGTGGTAAACAAACGCCAATACCACCAATACCACAGTAGCCGTATGGATTTTTGTGCAGATACTGCTGGTGGTCGTCCTCGGCATAATAGAACGGACCGGCGTTGGCAATTTCAGTCGTGATGTATCGCTCGTCTCCGGAGAGCGTCATCGCCTCCTGAAAGCGTGCAAAACTTGCGCGGGCGGCGGCATCCTGTTCTGGCGTTAATGGGTAAATTGCGGAGCGATATTGTGTGCCAACGTCACCACCCTGGCGCATTCCCTGGGCTGGATCGTGATTTTCCCAGAACACTTGCAATAATTGTTCGTAACTCACCACTTGTGGGTCGTAAACCACGCGCACCGCTTCTGTGTGCCCGGTCATTCCGCTACACACTTCGCGATAGGTTGGGTTAGGCGTAAAGCCCCCGGCATAACCTGCGGCGGTGCTGTAAACCCCTGGAATTCTCCAGAACATTCTCTCGACACCCCAAAAACAACCCATTGCAAAATAAGCGATCTCCATCCCATCTGGTACATTTGTCATGGAATGCTCGTTTACCGCATGTAAAGTGGCGATTGGCATCGGGGTATTGCGACCAGGCAACGCTTCGGACTGCGTTACGGGATGGGTTTTCTCAAATAATTTCATCAGTCATGCTCTCCCGATGTTGGCTAAATTTAACAACAACCGCCATGCGGTTGTAACGAGGCGTGTTATTGCAGACAATAACTTCTCTGTATGAGACTACAGTACATATAAGAATTATTTGGGTTATTGTGCAGTTTTCAACCCCAATTGTTGTGGTTTTGTAACAAAGACGTTTCCTTCCAGGGGTGGGAACAAGGATATTCAGGAGAAAACGTGCCACGATTCCGTACTATTTGCTCGGCTTGCCTATGCCTGGTAAGCACGTGGGCCAGCGCTGCCAACGTGCGTTTACAGGTAGAAGGGCTAAGCGGTGAACTGCAAAAAAACGTTCGCGCTCAGCTTTCAACTATCCAGAGTGATGAAGTTACGCCAGACAGGCGTTTCCGTGCGCGTGTGGATGACGCTATCCGTAATGGATTGAAAGCGCTCGGCTATTATGAGCCAACCATTGATTTCGACCTGCGGCCACCACCAGCCAAAGGACGCCAGGTATTGATTGCCAAAGTCGATCCCGGCCCGCCAGTGCTGATTGGCGGCACCGACGTAATTCTCCGTGGCGGAGCGCGTGACGATAAAGACTACATCGCGTTGCTCGGTGAGCGCCCAAAGCCTGGCACTATCCTCAATCATCACGATTACGACAGTTTCAAAAAAGATCTTTCCAACATTGCGGTGCGAAAGGGCTATTTCGACAGTGAATTCCTCAAAAGCCAGCTAGGCGTTTCGCTTGAGCGCCGCCAGGCGTTCTGGGACATCGATTACAACAGCGGCGAGCGTTATCGTTTTGGGGCCGTGACTTTTGAAGGCTCACAAATACGCGAAGAGTACCTGCAAAATCTTGTGCCTTTTAAACAGGGCGATTACTACCAATCGAAAGATCTGGCGGAGCTAAACCGCCGTTTATCCGCGACAGGTTGGTTTAATTCGGTGGTGGTTGCGCCGGAATTCGACAAGTCTCGCGAAACCAAAGTATTACCGTTGCATGGTGTTGTTTCACCGCGTACTGAGAACACCATCGAAACCGGTGTGGGTTATTCCACCGATGTTGGGCCGCGCGTAAAAGCGACGTGGAAAAAACCGTGGATGAACTCATACGGCCACAGCCTGACCAGCAGCATCAGCCTTTCCGCTCCAGAACAGATCGTTGATTTCAGCTACAAAATGCCCCTGCTTAAAAACCCGCTGGAACAATATTATTTGGTGCAGGGCGGCTTTAAAGCGACCGACCTGAACGATACCAAGTCCGACTCCAGCACCCTCGCGGTCTCACGATACTGGGATTTATCCAGCGGTTGGCAGCACGCCATTAACCTGCGCTGGAGCCTCGATCACTTTACCCAGGCAGACGTAACCAACACCACGATGCTGCTTTATCCGGGTTTGAGCCTTAACCGTACCCGTTCGCGCGGTGGTTTGATGCCAACCTGGGGCGATTCCCAACGCTATTCGATTGATATTTCAGACACGACATGGGGCTCGGACGTCGATTTCGGGGTATTCCAGGCGCAGCAAGTCTGGATTCGAACGTTGCAGGAAAAGCACCGTTTTGTGGTGCGCGGCAATGTGGGTTGGATTGAAACCAATAACTTCGACAAAGTGCCGCCAGACTTACGCTTCTTTGCCGGTGGTGACCGCAGTATTCGCGGCTACTCCTACAAATCCATCTCTCCTGAAAATGACAAAGGCGAACTGACCGGTGCGTCAAAAATGATTACCGGATCGCTGGAGTATCAATACAACGTTACCGGGAAATGGTGGGGGGCGGTGTTCGTCGATTCTGGCGAAGCGGTTAACGATATCAAACAGAGTAACTATAAAACGGGTGCAGGCTTTGGCGTGCGCTGGCAGTCACCGGTTGGGCCAATCAAACTCGATTTAGCGGTCCCGGTAGCTGATAAAGATGAGCATGGTTTACAGTTTTACATCGGTTTGGGGCCTGAACTATGAGTCGTTGGAAGAAAATAAGCCTCGCGGTGTTGGTTTTTGTGGTGCTGCTGATTGGCGCGGTGGGCTTCCTGGTGGGAACAACTACCGGTTTGCATGTCTTATTTAACGCCGCTAACCGCTGGGTGCCGGGGCTGGATATCGCCAGCGTCACGGGTGGCTGGCGCAATCTGACAATCAAAGGTTTGCGCTACCAACAACCTGGCGTTGATGTGAATGCCGGTGAAATTAATCTCGCGGTGAAACTGGGTTGCCTGCGTGATAGCAGCCTGTGCGTGAATAATCTCTCGCTTAAAGACATTGATGTCGTTATCGATAGCAAAAAAATGCCTCCGGCAGCGCCAGTTCAGGAAGAGGACACTGGCCCGCTCAATCTCACCACGCCGTATCCGATTACCCTAAGTCGCGTGGCGCTTAATAACGTCAATATCAAGATTGATAACACCACGGTTTCGGTGATGGAGTTTACCTCTGGTCTTAACTGGCAGGAGCGCAACCTGACGGTTACGCCGACCAATCTTGAAGGGTTGCTGATTGCGTTGCCGAAGGTAGCAAAAGTCGCGCAGGAACAGGTGGTTGAGCCGAAGATCCAGAACCCGCAGCCAGAAGAGTTGCCGCTGGGCGAAACGCTCAAACAATTGTTTGAAAAGCCGGTTTTGCCGGAAATGACCGATGTGCATTTGCCGCTGAACCTGAATATTCAGGAGTTCCGTGGGGCGAACTTACGCCTGACGGGCGACACCGATCTGTTGGTCAGCAGCCTGTTGCTAAAAGTCAGCAGCATCGACGGCTCTCTTAAGCTTGATGCGCTGGATGTTGATTCCTCGCAAGGGTTGGTCAACGCCACTGGTAGCGCGGAATTACGCGATAAATGGCCGGTCGACTTAACCTTAAACACCACGCTGAATATCGACCCAATCAAAGGCGAAAAGGTGAAGATGAAGATTGGTGGGGATCTGCGGGATGTGCTGAAAGTGGGCATGAATCTCTCAGGCCCGGTTGATCTTGAACTCACTGCGCAAACTCAGCTTGCTGAAGCAGGCTTGCCGCTCAATCTTGAAGTGGTCAGTAAGCAACTTTACTGGCCATTTACCGGGAAGAAAGAGTACCAGGCCGACAACCTGAAACTGAAATTCAGCGGTAAAATGACCGACTATAAATTGTCGTTCCGTAGCGATGTGAAAGGCGAGCAAATTCCGCCAGCCACCATCACTCTGGATGCGGCAGGCAACGAGCAACAGCTTAATCTCGACAAGCTGCGAGTTGCTGCGTTGCAGGGCAACACTGACTTGAAAGCGGTGCTTGACTGGAGCAAAGCTATTAGCTGGCGCGGCGAGCTGAAACTCGACGATATCAATACGGCGAAGCAATTCCCGGACTGGCCTGCGAAACTCGACGGCCTGGTGAAAACCAGTGGCAGTTTGTATGGCGGCAGTTGGCAGGTAGATGTCTCCGAGCTAAAACTTGCCGGGAATGTCAAAAATAACAAACTAAACGTTACCGGAAAGCTCAACGGCAACAGTTACATGCAGTGGAAAACCCCTGGGTTGCATATCGAACTGGGGCGTAACAGTGCTGATGTTAAAGGGGAGTTAGGGCCGAAAGATCTGGAGCTTGATGCCACCATCGATGCACCGAATCTCGACAATGCTTTACCGGGACTTGGCGGCACAGCGAAAGGCACGATTAAAGTGCGTGGCGATGTGAAAGCGCCGCAGCTGCTGGCAGACCTTACCGCAAATAACCTCCGCTGGCAGGAGCTGTCGATTGCGCGAGTCTTGTTGAAAGGAGATGTGAAATCCACCGATCAAATCGCCGGGAATCTGGATCTGCGGGTTGAGCGTATTTCCCAGCCAGGTGTCGATCTCAGCCTGGTAACGCTTGACGCAAAAGGCTCCGAAAAACAGCACCAGTTAAAACTGCGCATTCAGGGCGAGCCGGTTTCCGGGCAGCTTGATTTAAGCGGCAGCTTTGACCGTGCGGAAGAACGCTGGCGTGGCAATCTCAGCAATACGCGCTTTGAAACGCCGGTTGGTCCTTGGTCGCTGAACCGCGCTCTGGCACTCGATTACCGCAACAAAGAGCAGAAAATCAATATTGGCGCGCATTGCTGGACGAACCCGAATGCTGAACTTTGCGTGCCACAGCCAATTGATGCCGGTGCAAAAGGCCGTGCGTTGGTCAATCTGAACCGCTTTGATTTAGCGATGCTCAAACCGTTTATGCCGGCTGATACACAAGCGGTGGGAGCATTTAGTGGCCGTGCGGATGTTAGCTGGGATGCGGAATCTGAAGGCTTGCCACAAGGTTCAGTTACGCTCACGGGTAACGGCGTGAAAGTCACGCAAATGGTGAACGACAGCCCGCTGCTGGTGGCGTTCGACACGCTTAATCTCAATGCCGAACTTAAAAACAACCAGGCCAAACTAGGCTGGTTGATTCGCGTTGCTCAAAACGGCCAGTTCGATGGTCAGGTTCAAATTAGCGATCCACAAAACCGCCGCAACCTGGCGGGGAATGTGAATATGCGTAACTTTGATTTGGCTATCGCCAATTCGGTGTTCTCACGCGGAGAAAAAGCCGCCGGAAAGATTAACGCTAACTTACGTCTGGCGGGGAATTTAGAGCGCCCGCAAGTCTTCGGCCAGTTGCAAGTTAACGGCGTGGATATCGACGGCAACTTTATGCCGTTTGATATGCAGCCAAGTCAGTTGGCGATGAACTTTAACGGCATGAACTCGACACTTGCCGGAACGGTGCGTACGAAGCAGGGTGATATTGCTCTGAGTGGCGATGCTGACTGGACGCAAATAGACAACTGGCGCGCGCGCGTGGCAGCGAAAGGCAACAAGGTGCGTATTACGGTGCCGCCGATGGTGCGCCTTGACGTGTCACCGGATGTTGAGTTTGTCGCGACTCCTAGCTTGTTCACGCTTGATGGGAGTGTAGACATCCCGTGGGCACGAATTGTGGTGCATGAAGTCCCGGAAAGCTCAGTGGGTGTGTCCAGTGATGAAGTGATGCTCGATAAAGACCTGAAGCCGATTAAACCGCAAACGGCAAGCATTCCTATCAACAGTAACCTGGTTATTCATGTTGGTAACAATGTGCGCCTGGATGCGTTTGGTTTGAAAGCGCGTCTGAGTGGCGATTTAAAAATGGTGCAAGACCGTCAGGGTCTCGGCCTGAACGGGCAGATCAATATTCCTGAAGGGCGTTTCCATGCGTACGGACAGGATTTGATCGTACGTAAAGGCGAGCTGTTATTCTCTGGCCCGCCAGACCAGCCATTATTAAATATCGAAGCGATTCGTAACCCAGAAGCGACGGAAAACGACGTAATAGCCGGTGTTCGTGTCACGGGAACAGCAGATGAGCCGAAAGCTGAGATATTTTCTGATCCGGCCATGTCACAGCAAGAAGCCTTGTCCTACCTGCTTCGCGGGCAGGGTTTAGACAATTCTGGCGACGATGGTAACGCCATGACGTCAATGCTTGTTGGCTTGGGGGTTGCACAAAGTGGTCAGGTTGTGGGTAAAATCGGCGAGACGTTTGGCGTAAGCAATCTGGCGCTTGATACCGCAGGGGTGGGGGATTCCTCACAAGTGGTGGTCAGTGGCTATGTACTGCCAGGTCTCCAGGTTAAATATGGAGTGGGTATTTTTGACTCATTGGCGACACTAACACTGCGTTATCGCCTGATGCCTAAGCTGTATCTGGAAGCGGTGTCTGGTATCGATCAGGCACTTGATCTGCTTTATCAGTTTGAGTTTTAGCTATGCGAATTTTTGTTTACGGCAGTTTACGACGCAAGCAAGGTAACAGCCACTGGATGACCAACGCCCAGTGGCTTGGGGATCATCATGTTGAAAATTACGCTTTATACAGCCTTGGCCATTATCCGGGGGTAGTGCCGGGTGAGGGGTCTGTGGTGGGTGAAGTGTATCGCATTGATGCTTCTACACTCTCTGAGCTTGACGCTTTGCGCACTAAAGGTGGCGAGTATAAACGTCAGCTAATTCAGACTCCTTACGGCAGCGCATGGATGTATGTGTACCAGCGTTCGGTGGAGGGGTTAACCCGCATCGAAAGCGGAGATTGGCTGGATAAAGATAGCGAGTAGTTCATTCCAAAACGGCCACTCATCTGAGTGGCCGTTTCACTTTTGCATACGCATAAAAAAACACCGCCAGATGGCGGTGTTTTCACAAGCATTAAGCGAGGGTAAGAATTACTTCTTAGCGCGCTCGAAGGAAGCAACGATTTCAGCTTTAGCTGCTGCTGCATTGTCCCAGCCTTCAACTTTAACCCATTTGCCTTTCTCGAGGGCTTTGTACTGCTCGAAGAAGTGGGAGATCTGCGCTTTCAGCAGTTCTGGCAGGTCGTTCACATCTTTAATGTGATCGTATTCTTTGCTCAGTTTGGTGTGCGGAACTGCAACCAGCTTGGCATCTTCGCCAGCTTCGTCAGTCATTTTCAACACGCCAACTGGACGGCAACGAATAACAGAACCTGGTTGCAGTGGGTATGGAGTTGGGACCAGAACGTCAACCGGGTCACCGTCTAAAGACAGGGTGTGGTTGATGTAACCGTAGTTGCACGGGTAGAACATTGCGGTAGACATGAAACGGTCAACGAACAGCGCGCCGGTGTCTTTATCAACTTCATATTTGATAGGATCAGCGTTTGCTGGGATTTCGATAACAACGTAGATGTCTTCTGGCAGATCAATACCCGCAGGGACGTTGAGTAAGCTCATGTCTTTTTCCTTTAAACTGGTGTCATTCAAGTGCCGCGTATTATAGCTAACTCGATTTAAATGTCTTCGCCTCTTTTTGCCTTCATTTCTCACCTGCTGCCGTTTCCAGAACCTTCCGACAACGGGAAAATCCATAAACATAGCCGTATTCTTTATAAATTTTTGTAAGCGGTTACAAGGATATGCGCGACTTGTTGGAATTGTGATGTAACTCATTCTGTTACACCACACGTCGTCTATAGTTTTTTCGACGCCCAGATTTTAACCAACAATAACCCTACGAGGATGTCCCTATGTGGAAGCGCTTACTTTTGGTCTCTGCAGTCTCCGCAGCCATGTCGTCTATGGCGATAGCTGCTCCGTTAACGGTCGGATTTTCGCAGGTAGGTTCTGAATCCGGCTGGCGAGCAGCAGAAACATCGGTTGCGAAGAGTGAAGCCGAGAAACGCGGCATTACGCTGAAAATCGCAGACGGCCAACAAAAACAAGAAAACCAGATTAAAGCCGTACGTTCATTTATCGCCCAGGGCGTAGACGCAATCTTCATTGCGCCAATCGTCGCCACGGGTTGGGAGCCAGTATTACAAGAAGCAAAAGAGGCCAAAATCCCAGTATTCCTGCTTGACCGTAATATCGATGTGAAAGATAAATCGCTGTATATGACCGTTGTCACCGCCAACAACGTGCTGGAAGGCCAGTTGATTGGTGAATGGCTGCTTAAAGAGTTGAATGGTAAGCAATGTAACGTGGTTGAGCTACAAGGCACCGTAGGCGCGAGTGTGGCAATCGATCGTAAGAAAGGTTTTGCGGACGCCATTTCTAAAGCGTCGAACGTGAAAATCATTCGTTCTCAATCTGGCGACTTTACCCGCAGTAAAGGTAAAGAGGTTATGGAGAGCTTCATCAAAGCCGAGAACAACGGCAAAAACATCTGCATGGTTTACGCGCATAACGATGACATGGTGATCGGTGCGATTCAGGCCATCAAAGAAGCGGGCCTGAAACCAGGCAAAGACATTCTGACCGGTTCAATCGACGGCGTGCCGGATATCTATAAAGCAATGATCGACGGCGAAGCGAACGCAAGCGTTGAGCTGACGCCAAACATGGCAGGCCCTGCGTTCGATGCGCTCGAGAAATTCAAAAAAGACGGCACCATGCCGGAAAAAGTGACCATCACCAAATCAACGCTGTACCTCCCGGATACCGCGAAAGAAGAGCTCGAGAAGAAGAAATCGATGGGCTACTGATGAGTTATGCCCCTCCCGAAACGGAGGGGCTGTTTTATGTAGGGCGGATAAGCGTAGCGTCATCCGCCATTAAGGCACGGGCCTGGTCGAGGGCGCTGCGCTTATCTCACCCTACAGTTGTGCGTTGGCAGGAGTGCGTTCATGAACACAAACAACAATCAGGAAATTCTGCGCACGGAAGGCTTAACCAAACATTTCCCAGGCGTCAAAGCGCTCGACAAAGTGGACTTCAGCCTTAATCGGGGTGAAATCATGGCGTTACTGGGTGAAAACGGAGCAGGGAAATCCACGCTTATCAAAGCGCTAACCGGTGTTTATCAGCGCGATAGCGGCAATATTTATCTCGAAGGTGAATTGATCTCACCGAGAAACACCGCTCATGCTCAACAGCTTGGCATTGGCACCGTCTACCAGGAAGTGAATTTGCTGCCGAATATGTCGGTGGCGGATAACCTGTTTATCGGCCGCGAGCCGCGTCGCTTTGGGTTTATACAACGCAAAGAGATGGAAAAACGCGCCACCCTCCTGATGGAGTCCTATGGATTCTCGCTGGATGTCGCCGAGCCGCTTAACCGCTACTCCGTCGCGATGCAGCAAATCGTTGCCATTTGCCGGGCCATCGATCTGTCGGCCAAAGTGCTGATCCTCGATGAACCGACCGCCAGCCTCGACACCAAAGAAGTTGAAATGCTGTTCACCCTGATGCGCCAGCTGCGTGACCAGGGCGTCAGCTTGATCTTCGTCACTCACTTCCTCGATCAAGTTTATGAAGTCACCGATCGTATTACCGTTCTGCGCAACGGATCGTTTGTGGGCACGCGAAATACAAAAGATCTGCCGCAGATAGATCTGGTGAAAATGATGCTGGGGCGCGAGCTGGAAACCAATGCGCTCAACCGTGCGGGCCGTACTTTACTGAGCGATAAACCGGTCGCCGCGTTTAAAGATTTCGGTAAGAAAGGGGTGATCAACCCGTTCAATCTGGAGGTCCGTCCGGGTGAGATCGTTGGTCTGGCGGGGTTATTAGGATCCGGGCGCACCGAAACCGCCGAAGTCATTTTTGGGATCAAACCCGCAGACCAGGGCAACGCGTGGATCAAAGGCAAGCCGCAATCACTTCGATCGCCGCATAAAGCTTCGTCTCTCGGGATTGGTTTTTGCCCGGAAGATCGCAAAACTGACGGCATTATTGCCGCCGCTTCGGTGCGTGAAAATATCATTCTGGCGTTACAGGCCCAACGCGGCTGGCTGCGCCCCATTCCTAAGCGTGAACAGTATCAAATAGCGGAACGGTTTATTCGCCAGTTGGGTATTCGTACGCCCGGCCCGGATCAGCCGATCGAATTTCTCTCCGGTGGTAACCAGCAAAAAGTGTTGCTCTCGCGCTGGCTGTTGACCAAACCGCAGTTCCTGATCCTCGACGAACCGACTCGAGGGATCGACGTTGGCGCACACGCCGAAATTATCCGTTTGATCGAAACGCTGTGTGCTGATGGCCTGGCGCTATTGGTTATCTCCTCTGAACTCGAAGAACTGGTGGGCTATGCGGATCGCGTGATCATCATGCGTGACAGGCAGCAAGTGGCCCAGATCCCGCTCGACGAGCTTTCCGTATCGGCAATTATGAATGCCATTGCGGCATAAGGAGTAAAACGTGATGTCTCGTTCATTGCCGCAAACGGATGCCGAAAAGCCAAAGCGAAGTTTTCGCTGGCCGCCGGGTATTCCGCAGTTAGTTGCTCTGGTGCTGGTGCTACTGGTTGATAGCCTGGTCGCTAACCATTTCTTTGATATCGTGGTGCAAAATGGGCGGCTGTTCGGCAGCCCGATAGACATTCTTAACCGTGCGGCACCGGTCGCATTACTTGCCATTGGCATGACGCTGGTGATCGCCACCGGCGGTATCGATCTTTCCGTTGGTGCGGTGATGGCGATTGCTGGTGCGACGGCTGCGACGTTAACTGTCGACGGGCACAGCCTGACGGTGGTTATTCTGGCATCCCTCGGCGTTGGTGTTCTGGCGGGGCTGTGGAATGGCATTCTGGTGGCCATCCTGAAAATCCAACCATTTGTTGCCACGCTGATTTTGATGGTGGCCGGGCGTGGTGTGGCTCAGCTTATCACCGCCGGTCAGATTGTGACTTTCGACTCACCGAACCTTTCTTACCTTGGCAGCGGCTCGCTGTTCTTCTTCCCGACGCCGGTAATAATCGTGCTGGCAACGCTGCTTGTCTTCTGGCTATTTACCCGCAAAACGGCGCTGGGACTGTTTATCGAATCGGTTGGGATTAACATTCGCGCGGCGAAAAATGCCGGGGTAAATACCCGCCTCGTCGTGATGCTGACTTACGTGTTGAGTGGCCTGTGCGCCGCTATCGCCGGGATTATCGTCACCGCCGATATTCGCGGTGCTGATGCCAACAACGCCGGATTGTGGCTTGAGCTGGACGCTATTCTTGCGGTAGTCATCGGTGGCGGTTCGTTGATGGGCGGGCGCTTTAACATCGCGCTTTCGGTGATTGGTGCGCTGATTATTCAGGGCATGAACACCGGCATTCTGCTTTCTGGTTTCCCGCCTGAGCTTAACCAGGTGGTGAAAGCGGTGGTGGTGATGTGCGTGCTGATTGTTCAGTCGCCACGTTTTATTGCTTTGCTCAAAGGACTTCGTCGCCATGATCAAACGTAACTTGCCGTTGATGATTACCCTGGCGGTGTTTGTGCTGGGGTATCTGTATTGCCTGACGCAATTCCCAGGTTTTGCTTCCACGCGCGTGATTTGCAACATTCTGACCGATAACGCATTTCTGGGGATTATTGCCGTCGGCATGACCTTTGTGATCCTCTCGGGCGGTATCGATCTTTCTGTCGGTTCGGTGATCGCCTTTACCGGCGTGTTCCTTGCCAAAGCGATTGGCTTCTGGGGTTTGTCGCCGCTGGTGGCCTTCCCGCTGGTGCTGCTGATGGGCTGCGCGTTCGGTGCGTTTATGGGGCTGCTTATCGATGCGCTGAAAATCCCAGCCTTTATTATCACGCTTGCCGGGATGTTCTTCCTGCGTGGGGTCAGTTATCTGGTTTCGGAAGAGTCGATTCCGATTGATCACCCGATTTACGACACCCTTTCAAACCTTGCCTGGCGCATTCCAGGCGGCGGGCGTTTGAGTGCCATGGGCCTGCTGATGCTGGCCGTGGTGGTGATTGGCATTTTCCTTGCACACCGCACCCGGTTTGGTAACCAGGTTTACGCGATTGGTGGCAACGCGACTTCGGCAAACCTGATGGGGATTTCCACGCGCAGCACCACGATTCGTATTTATATGCTCTCTACCGGGCTGGCGACTTTGGCAGGAATCGTCTTTTCACTCTATACCTCTGCGGGTTACGCGCTGGCTGGAATGGGTGTTGAGCTGGATGCGATTGCCTCCGTGGTTATCGGAGGCACGTTGTTAAGCGGTGGCGTGGGAACGGTGCTCGGCACGCTGTTTGGTGTGGCTATCCAGGGGCTAATTCAGACCTATATCAACTTCGATGGCACGCTCAGTTCGTGGTGGACAAAAATCGCCATCGGCATTTTGCTGTTTATTTTCATTGCCCTACAGCGCGGCCTGACGGTGCTGTGGGAAAACCGCCAAAGCTCGCCAGTGAAGCGTATTAACGTAACGCCAGGTCAAAGCTGAACCGCTTTGCCTAATGTTTACCCGGTGACGGTCGATAACATCTCCATCGTTTCTATCGTTCTGTCACCGGGAAAAGAGCATGTTGAGAAATTTGTCTATTCGCACGGGGCTGCTGACATTGCTGGCAGTCATGACCTTCCTGTTGTTATTTGTCAGCGGCATGGGCATTTTTGCTCTGCAACAAAGCTCAACCTCACTCCAGAATATCAATCGCCTACAGGGCGAGCAGATGGTGCGCTTGTCTGATGGCTATGTTTCGTTGCTACGTGCGCGTAACGGTGCAGGGCAGGCGGTTCGCCAGATGGAAATTGGCCTGCTGGAAGATGCTACCAAATCTACCGATTACGTTGCCAGTGATGTGGCGGCGGCTCAACAGCAGCTCAAAGAGTTTATCGACAGCGGCGTGAGTGATGAAGAAGGCAATCGACTGATTCAAAACTTATCGCAGAGTTATGCGGACTACCTCGCAAAAGGCATCAATCCGATGCTTGCAGCGCTCACCAAACAAAGCCCCGACGATTACTACGACCTGCTGGAAAAGACGCTGATTCCGCTGTCGCAAAAGTTTGATACCGATGTCGAGATTTTCAAACAGTGGGGCGAGGCGCGCGGCAACAGCGAAGTTGAAGCGGTGCAATTGCATAAGAAAATCGTCCTTACGCTAATTATTATTGCCGCACTGCTCACCGCCGGGATTATCGTGCTGGTATGGCTGGCGCTCCGCCATTTACTGCTCAAGCCGTTGAATCAGTCGATTGAGCAACTGGAGTTTGTCGCCAAAGGTGATTTAACCCAGACGTTGCCACCAGCTGGCAATAACGAATTTGGCCGCCTGGCGACGGCAATTACCATCATGCGAGATTCCTTGATGGAATCGGTAAGCCGCGTGCGCGATGCCAGCTCGCAAATTGATACCGGCAGTCGCGAACTGGCCGCAGGCAACCAGAACCTTGCCCAGCGCACTGAATCGACCGCCACTTCTCTTGAGCAAACTGCCGCCAGCATGGAGCAAATCACGGCAACTGTGAAACAGAACGCCGATAACGCCGAGCAGGCGCATAAACTGGCGAAAGACGTTTCTGATACCGCCGATCGCGGCAGCGAAATGGTGTGTTATGTGATTGAGAAAATGCGTGATATCTCCAGTAGTTCTGACCGTATTGCAGACATCCTGAGCGTTATCGACGGCATCGCCTTCCAGACCAATATCCTGGCGCTGAACGCCTCTGTAGAAGCGGCGCGTGCTGGGGAACAAGGGCGCGGGTTTGCGGTAGTGGCGGGCGAAGTTCGTACTCTGGCAAGCCGCAGTGCTGATGCAGCAAAAGAGATCCGCACGCTGATTTCGGACTCGCAAAATCATGTTGGCGAAGGTCGTGAACTGGCGCAGCAAGCCGGTGAAACGATGGATGAAATCGCTGAAGAGGTGATGCGTATGACCAGATTGGTGAGTGAAATCGCTAACGCCTCGAACGAGCAAAGTTATGGTATCGAGCAGGTGAATATCGCGGTGAGCCAGATGGATGAGGCAGCGCAGCAAAATGCGGCATTGGTCCAGGAATCAACAGCGGCTACGCGATCGCTTGAAGAGCAGTCGCAGCATTTGGTGGCGGCAATGGCGACGTTCAGGTGTTGATTTTTTAAAGCCATCCTCACCCCCGGCCCTCTCCTTCAAGGAGAGGGAGAAAACCGGGCAATCCCCTCTCCCGTGGGAGAGGGTTAGGGCAAAACTTATGCGTCCGGATACTCACGGATAAAGCGTTCTACATCATCGACCATATGTTCGTTCCCAACGAAGAACGGACGGCGCTGGTGCAGGGTTTCCGGGATGATATCCAGAATACGTTCTTTGCCATCACTCGCTTTACCGCCAGCCTGTTCTGCAAGGAACGCCATCGGGTTGCCTTCATACAGCAAACGCAGCTTCCCTTGTGGGTGGCTTGCGGTGCTTGGGTAGAGATAAATCCCACCTTTCAGCAGATTGCGGTGGAAGTCGGCAACCAGAGAACCGATATAACGTGAGGTGTACGGGCGCTGGGTGTTGGAATCTTCTTCCTGGCAGAACTTAATGTACTTTTTCACACCCTGCGGGAAACGGATGTAGTTCCCTTCGTTGATGGAATAGGTGCTGCCAATTTCCGGGAAGCGCATACGCTCCTGGCACAGGCAGAACACGCCAAGGGAAGGATCGTAGGTGAAGGCATGAACGCCACAACCGGTGGTATAAACCAGCATGGTTGAAGAGCCGTAAACCACATAACCCGCCGCGACCTGACGGTTGCCGGGCTGGAGGAAATCGGCTTCGGTGACAGGAGTGCCTACCGGTGTAATACGGCGATAGATGGAGAAAATGGTACCAACTGATACGTTCACGTCGATGTTTGATGAACCATCAAGTGGGTCCATCAGTACAACATACTTGGCATGTTCCGCGCCTTCGAAAACAACGATGTCATCTTCTTCTTCGGAAGCCACACCGGCCACAATCCCTCGGGCTTTCAGTGCTGCTTTCAGTTTTTCGTTTGCGAACAGGTCAAGTTTTTGCTGCACTTCGCCCTGAACGTTTTCAGCTCCGCTGGCACCCAGAATATCAACCAGACCTGCTTTGTTGATATCACGGTGGATGATTTTTGCGCCGAGCTTTATTGCCGACAACAAGGCAGTCAGTTCACCGGTTGCGTGCGAGAACTCGTGCTGCTTTTCGACAATAAATTCACCTAACGTTTTCATAACACTTTCCCTGCTTCTGTTAATTAAATGAAACGACTGCAACAATCCTAACAAAGATTCAAATAGTAGCGTACAGGTGAATCGCGCCAGCAAAATACGGAATTAACTTAAATGCGATTTGCCAGCATCCAACATACGGTTAGAATGTGCGCCAAATAATAAAAGGATAGTTTTATGCGTATTCATATTTTGGGTATTTGCGGCACGTTCATGGGCGGCCTTGCTATGCTGGCTCGTTCACTCGGCCATCAGGTTACGGGCTCGGATGCCAATGTGTACCCTCCAATGAGCACTCTGCTTGAAGAGCAGGGTATTGAATTAATTCAAGGTTACGACCCAAGCCAACTCGACCCACAGCCGGATCTGGTGATCATCGGCAACGCAATGACGCGTGGAAATCCGTGCGTTGAAGCGGTGCTTGAGAAAAGTATTCCTTACATGTCTGGCCCACAGTGGCTGCACGATTTTGTGCTGCGCGACCGTTGGGTGCTGGCTGTGGCGGGGACTCACGGTAAAACTACCACCGCAGGTATGGCAACGTGGATTCTGGAAGCCTGTGGCTACAAGCCTGGCTTTGTGATCGGCGGCGTACCGGGTAATTTCGATGTTTCTGCACGCTTGGGCGATAGCCCATTCTTTGTGATTGAAGCTGACGAATACGACTGTGCGTTCTTCGATAAGCGTTCCAAATTCGTGCATTACTGCCCGCGTACGTTGATCCTCAATAACCTTGAGTTTGATCACGCCGACATCTTTGACGATCTGAAAGCGATTCAGAAACAGTTCCACCATCTGGTGCGTATTGTGCCGGGGCAGGGGAAAATCATCTGGCCTGAGAACGACACCAACATTAAGCAGACGCTGGCAATGGGTTGCTGGAGCGAGCAAGAGCTGGTGGGCGAGCAAGGCCACTGGCAGGCGAAGAAGCTTAATCCTGATGCATCCAACTGGGAAGTGTACCTGGATGGCGAGCGTGTCGGTGAAGTTCACTGGCAGCTAGTTGGTGAACACAACATGCATAACGGGCTGATGGCGATTGCCGCGGCACGCCATGTGGGTGTTACCCCGGCAGATGCTGCGAAAGCCCTGGATAGCTTCATCAATGCCCGTCGTCGCCTTGAATTACGTGGTGAAGCGCATGGCGTGACGGTATATGACGACTTTGCTCACCATCCTACGGCGATTCTGGCAACACTTTCGGCGTTGCGTAGCAAAGTTGGCGGCACCGCACGTATTCTCGCGGTGCTTGAGCCACGCTCTAACACCATGAAAATGGGCCTGAGCAAAGATGATCTGGCACCTTCTTTAGGTCGTGCTGACGAAGTCTTCTTACTTCAGCCTCCGCATATTCCATGGCAAGTGGTTGAAGTGGCAGAAGCCTGTATTCAGCCTGCTCACTGGAGTGCGGATGTCGACACTTTGGCGGATATGGTGGTGAAAACGGCTCAACCTGGCGACCATATTCTGGTGATGAGCAACGGTGGTTTCGGTGGTATTCACCAGAAGCTGCTGGATGCACTGGCTAAAAAATCAGAAAACCAGTAATCGTACTCCCCTAACATGCCAGCTCGGCCATCGGGCTGGCATTTCCTGGCCTACCAATATGCTCACAGTTAAACGTATTACCTCTCCTGATGCTCCGTGGTTTTCGCCCGTGGATGCGTTATATGAAAGCGCTTTTCCATGGCATGAGAAACGTGAACCCGAAGCTAAGGTGAGTGCGCTCAGTAGTCCAAACTACACTTTGCAAGCCTGGTTTGATGGTGAGCAGTTTATTGGCATGATTGCGTCATGGAGTTTTGGTGATTACACCTACATTGAGCATCTGGCGGTAAACGGGGAATTACGGGCACAAGGATATGGCAAAAGAATGTTGAGCCAGTTTCTGCAAATGCAGCCGCTGACCATTCTGGAGATCGATCCGTTAACGACTGATATTGCCCAGAAACGCCTGCGCTTTTATCAAAAGCTCGGCTTCCATGAGAATGGATTTAATCATTATCATCCGACTTACCACATTGATATATCAGATCATGAGCTGATTGTTTTGAGCTACCCGCATGCGATAAGCAGCGATCAATATCAGCGATTTAATACGGATTTATCCAGTGTGGTAATGGGGCGGGAATAATATGCCAGGCACTAATAAAAATGCCCGCAAATTTGCGGGCATTTTTTTAGGCCTGGGTTTCAGCCAGTTCGCGCAGATATGAGAAAATCTGGCGATAAGATTTTGGCGGCTTATTTGCGGCCTTTTCTTTTTGTGCGTTACGAATCAGTACACGTAATTGCTGGCGGTCAGCTTCTGGGTAAAGTCTTAACACTTCACTCATTGCATCATCGCCTTCCTCAACCAAACGATCGCGCAGTGCTTCCAGTTTATGGAACAGTGCGACTTGTTGGTTGTGACGGTTTTTCAGTTTATCGAGTGCTACGCGGATAGGGTCCATGTCGCGCGAACGCATCATTTTGCCAATTAACTGAACCTGACGGCGACGGCCTTCTTTTTTGATTTTCTGAGCCAAATCAATAGCGGCACGCAAATCTTCATCAAGAGGGATTTTGTCGAGCGCATTTTTGCCCAACTCCATCAGTTCCATACCCAGGCGTTTTAACTCCTCGGCATCACGTTTAATTTCGCTTTTACTGACCCAGATAATCTCATCATCTTCGTCTTCATTTTCGTTATCTGGTACGTCGTCGAGCCAGTCATCGGGCTGCTTAGTCATATTAGGCTCCTTAAAAAAAGTGGCTAATTCTACCAGTAAAGCCTGTTCACTGCGAAATTGTTCTGTTCTGGGTTAGACTTAATTCACTCACCTTACATTATGGCAGTAGCGATGAAAGTAAACACGCAAGTAGCACAACAACGTCAGGTTCTGGAACAAGCGGTATCTCAGGCGCTGGAACTGGCTTCCGCTCAGTCCGATGGAGCAGAAGTTGCCGTCAGTAAAACCACTGGTATCAGCGTAAGTACCCGATACGGTGAGGTGGAAAACGTCGAATTTAACAGCGATGGTGCGTTAGGCATCACCGTTTATCATCAAAACCGTAAAGGTAGCGCATCCACAACAGACCTTAGCCCGGACGCCGTTGCGCGCACCGTACAGGCGGCGCTGGATATCGCCCGTTACACCTCACCAGACCCGTTTGCGGGTGTGGCAGATAAAGAGTTACTGGCTTATGAAGCGCCAGACCTGGACCTTTTCCACCCAACGGAAATGGACGCTGACCGCGCGATTGAACTGGCTGCTCGCGCTGAAAATGCGTCATTGAACGTCGATAAGCGCATCAATAATACTGAAGGCGGCAGTTTTAACAGCCACTACGGCATTAAAGTATTCGGTAACAGCAACGGTATGCTGCAAAGCTACTGTTCAACGCGCCATTCGCTTTCCAGCTGTGTTATCGCAGAAGTTAACGGTGAGATGGAGCGTGATTACGCCTACACCATTGGCCGCGCGATGGAAGATCTCGACAGCCCTGAATCAGTGGGTATCGAATGTGCTCGCCGTACGCTTGCGCGCCTGTCTCCTCGCAAACTGTCTACCATGAAAGCGCCGGTTATTTTTGCCGCTGAAGCGGCGACTGGCCTGTTCGGTCACCTAGTTGGCGCGATTGCGGGTGGTTCGGTTTACCGTAAATCCACATTCCTGCTGGATTCTCTCGGCAAACAAATCCTGCCGGAATGGCTGACCATTGAAGAGCATCCACATTTGCTCAAAGGCCTGGCATCTACACCATTTGATAGCGAAGGGGTTCGCACAGAACGCCGCGACATTATCAAAGACGGTGTCCTGCAACAGTGGCTGTTGACCAACTATTCCGCGCGCAAACTGGGTCTGAAAAGCACCGGTCATGCGGGTGGTATCCACAACTGGCGTATCGAAGGGCGAGGTCTGGATTTCGCGGGTATGCTTAAAGAGATGGGCACCGGCCTGGTGGTGACCGAGCTGATGGGTCAGGGCGTAAGCGGCATTACTGGCGACTACTCTCGCGGCGCGTCCGGTTTCTGGGTCGAAAACGGTGAAATTCAATATCCAGTGAGCGAAATTACTATCGCTGGAAACTTGAAAGATATGTGGCGTGAAATGGTCACAATTGGTAGTGATATTGAGAAGCGCAGTAATATTCAATGTGGTTCAGTGTTACTGCCGGAGATGAAAATCGCCGGTCAGTAGTTAACCGTAACAGGCGCGTCCTGCCGCGCCTTTCTAATAAAAAAGGTGAGTCAATGCGTAAGCAATTAATTGCAATGTTGGCAGTATCGTCCGTGTTATTTACTGGCGCTGTAATGGCGAAAGATGTTGGCGATGATATGGATACCATCGCTGAAAACTACAAAACCGTGTTGAAGACCGATAACGCGGCAGAGTTAAAAACCTCGCTAAACAACATGCGAACCGCAGCGCTGGATGCGCAAAAGGGCACACCACCAAAACTCGAGAACAAAGCGGCAGATAGTGCCGAGATGAAGGATTATCGCCACGGTTTGGATTTACTGGTTGGACAGATTGACGGTGCGCTGAAACTTGCCAACGAAGGCAAAGTAAAAGAAGCGCAGGCAGCAGCAGAAGAATTTAAAACCACTCGCAATGCCTACCATAAAAAATACCGCTAAGCTCATACTGGCCCCTAACCCCTAAGGGGCCGGAACATATCTGTTTATCTTATAAGGACATCTGATTTATGAAACCGATTCAAACCTTCATTAAAGGTGCTGCTACTGTTTCCCTACTGGCATTCAGTATCATGTCCGCTAATGCAACCGTCCTGCCTGTAGCAGGTGATTTCCAGGCCGATCATTTTTCCGCGAAAGTTGTTTCTGTTGATCAAAAAAATCATGTTGTGGTGCTGGAAGGGGAAGCAGGGAATAAAGTCTCTCTCAACGTTCCAGAAGAAGCCGGCACGCTGGCGAATATCAAAGCGGGCGATACCGTTGATACTACCGTAACGCGTTCCGTTGCTATTGCTTTTGATACCAACGTTGATAAAGCCGCACCTACGGCTTCAACCACCAAAGGGATGGAAAAAGCGACCAGTGGTTCACCTGAGCACGAAGCCTTCCGCCAGGTTAACGTTCAGCTGAAAATTAAACACATCGATCTGAAAAAGAATGAAATCACATTTGTCGGACCAAAAGGTCAGGAAAAAACGGTAACCGTTGAAGACCCTAAAGTTCAGGCAAAATTGAAAGATCTGAAAGTGAACCAAAGCGTGCGCGTGACTTACACCGACTCAATCAAAATCACTGCCCACCCGGCTAAATCATAATAGCTGATGCTTTAAACTCCTCTTTCTGCATCGTGGGAAGAGGAGAGTTTTTTCAGTCAAAGGTGAAACGCCACCCGCTTTCCGTTAGGGAGAGTGATATCAATACTCAGTTCCCCACCCAGCGCTGTCACATAACGTTTAAGAGTTGATAACCGTGGGTCATTGCCGGTTTTCTCAATTTTTGCGAGCGTTGGTTGTGATACACCAATGGTTCGGGCCAATTCAGTCTGTGAAATATTGAGCTCTTCACGCAACTGGCTGAGTATTAATTCCTGGCGTAAAACTTCGATTTTTTTAGCAATACGCTGTTGGCTTTCAGGGCTTTGTTGTGACAGCAACTCTTTGTAAGTAGACATATTACCTCTCCAGTTTTGCCAAGTGATTACGATACTCTGATTCAGCCCGCAGAATCATACTGCGATAAAATTGCTGCCCGTTTTTCCCGGTTTTATCACCAGCACATAAAATGATGGCCTGGCGTTGTGGATCAAAAGCGAAAAAGGCACGTATCGGGTTTCCGGCATGCTGAATACGAAGTTCTTTCATGTTGGGAAATACGCTGCCTTTTAAGGTATCGACATACGGCCGACCCAAATGCGGACCAAACTCTTCAAGGACCCCCATCATCGCAAGGACATCTTCTCTGAGCATTTCGTTTTGCGCTAAAAACCATTGATCAAAAACTTCCGTTGTCAGAACGTTCCACATCACTTTATCCCATAGCCAGAAGGCTATTGTTCAATCATAGCCTTTTAGCTATGAACTTAAAAGAAAGCGAAATGAAAATTGCGCTTTTCTCGTGAAGAATCGAGCGCATTCTACAAACTAGCTGCCAGCATCCTATTTTCACAGCTTCACGATGCGGCCTTTCTCGTAAGTTGGATTTTTAGGTAAGTCGCTAGCCCATCAATTCAATGCTCGCCTTCCACCCCGATCACAAAACCAAAAGTCCATTATTACTCTAAGGCTAATGATTGTTCCCCGAGCTTAATTGATGGTCTAACCAGTGAGGCGCACAATTTAACCAAGCTAAAGCAAATCAGAATGATTGGCTGAATCAGGAGGTTAAAATGACGGCTTTCCAAAAGCCAGCACGCCAGTGGAACACACGCCGCACTGAGAAACTGCGTCGTATGGCTTCCACCAACGTGCAGGGCAAGGTGCTTCCAACCGAAGACCTTGTTGATATGCTGGAAAAACTGATCGCTCCCGGCGATCGCGTGGTGCTTGAAGGCAATAACCAAAAACAGGCGGATTTCCTTTCCCGCATGTTGGCTGAAGTTAGCCCATCCAAAGTTCACGACCTGCATATGATTATGCCGAGCGTCGGGCGTAGCGAACACCTTGATATTTTTGAAAAAGGTATCGCCCGCAAGCTCGATTTCTCCTTCTCTGGCACCCAGAGCCTGCGTATTTCGCAGCTGCTCGAAGATGGTCAGTTAGAGATTGGTGCCATTCATACCTACATCGAACTCTATTCCCGTTTGTATGTGGATCTCGCACCAAACGTGGCACTGATTGCCGGTTTTAAAGCTGACCGCAAAGGTAACTTGTATACCGGCGCCAGCACCGAGGACACGCCAGCACTGGTCGAAGCTGCTGCATTCCACGACGGTATTGTTATCGCTCAGGTTAACGAACTGGTTGATGACGAATGCGACCTGCCGCGCGTGGATATTCCCGGCTCGTGGATTGACTACGTGGTTGTGGCTGACAAACCGTTCTTTATCGAACCGCTGTTTACCCGCGACCCGCGTCTTATCAAGCAAGAACACATTCTGATGGCGATGATGGCGATTAAAGGCATCTATGCAGAACATCAGGTTCAATCGCTCAACCACGGTATCGGCTTTAACACTGCCGCCATTGAACTGCTGCTGCCAACCTACGGCGAACAGCTCGGTCTGAAAGGCAAAATCTGTAAACACTGGACGCTAAACCCGCACCCAACGCTTATCCCTGCTATCGAAAGCGGTTGGGTTGAAACTGTTCACTGCTTCGGTGGCGAACTGGGTATGGAAGAGTACGTGCGTGCTCGTCCGGACGTGTTCTTTACCGGTGCCGACGGTTCCATGCGCTCCAACCGTGCGTTCTGCCAGTTAGCAGGCCAGTACGCGGTCGATATGTTTATCGGTTCCACGTTACAGGTTGATGGCTACGCCAACTCCTCTACGGTGACTCGCGGTCGTCTTTCTGGTTTTGGCGGTGCGCCAAACATGGGCCATGACCCACATGGTCGTCGCCATGCAACGGCTGCCTGGCTTGCGATGCAGGCTCAACCAGACCTGATGCAGCGCGGCCGTAAGCTCGTAGTTCAGATGGTCGAAACCTTCCAGGCTGGTGTTAAGCCAACGTTCGTGGAAAAACTCGATGCGGTGGACGTGGCTAAATCCTCCGGTATGCCGCTGGCTCCGGTAATGATTTACGGCGACGACGTGACTCACGTGCTCACCGAAGAAGGCATCGCGTATCTGTATCGTGCTGAAAGCATGGAAGAACGCCGCGCGATGGTGGCATCCGTTGCGGGTATTACCGATATCGGTCTGGGCGTGGATGCGAAACGCGTTGCCGCACTGCGCCAAAGCGGCAAAGTGGTCTTCCCGGAAGATATGGGCATTCGTCGCACCGATGCGACCCGTTCACTGCTGGCAGCCAGCAGCGTGGCGGACTTAGTCGAATGGTCTGACGGTCTGTATAACCCACCTGCGAAATTCCGGAGCTGGTAATGAAACTACAGCCACAGATTGGGAGTGAAGGCAGCGCTGCATGGCTTGCAAGGGTTGCCACCCAAAGCTTGATCACAGAAGCACGCTTAAGCCCGAAACCTGGTCTTGTGGACAGTCGGGGAAGTGGTGCACATCACGACCTGACGTTGGAATTGATGGAGCGCTCTGCGCACAGCCTTTCCCCGACGTTTCATGCGCTGGCATTGCAAAGCTGGCAGCGCCCGGCAGATATCGCTCTGCGCCAACTCGTCGGCCGCTTAGGTCGTGAAGGTGAGGCGCAGATGATGATGGCTACAGGCGGAGTGAATACTCACCGGGGCGCTATCTGGGCGCTCGGTTTGTTGGTCTCTGCCGCCGCGATGCACGGCCTTGAAGGCAGCAGTGAAGAAATTGCGGCAAGTGCCGCAAAACTTGCCAGCCTGTCAGACAGTTCAGCACCAAAAGTTTTCAGTAAGGGGCTACTCGCAACACGGCGTTATCAGGTTCCCGGCGCTCGCGAAGAGGCGCAACTTGGCTTCCCGCACATCATGCAACTGGCTCTGCCGCAACTGCGTCGCAGTCGCCAGAACGGAGCAACGGAACCGCAGGCGCGGCTTGATGCACTGATGGCCATTATGACCTCGCTTAGCGATACCTGCGTGTTGTCTCGCGCCGGGCTTGAAGGGTTGGAAACCATGCAAAACGGCGCGCGTAGCGTACTGGTTGCTGGTGGTTCGGCAACATCTCAAGGCCGCGCGGCGCTCGCCTGGCTCGATAAAGAGATGCTGGCACTCAATGCCTCACCGGGTGGGGCCGCAGATTTGCTGGCCGCCACGCTGCTGATTGACCGCATCGCCTGCGATAACGCGACGATTACCCCATTACCGCAACATTCACACTTTTAAGAGGGTGTTATGGAACACATTACGTTGTCTTTTCCGGCAACTCGCACCGTTAGCGGCAAAGCGCTGGCGGGTGTAGTTGGCTCCGGTGATATGGAAGTTCTGTTTACCGCGACTCAGGGCGATACCCTGACCATCGCCATTACCACGTCTGTAGATAACAGCGAGCAACGCTGGCAGGCACTGTTTTCCCGTCTGGGCGAACTGACCAGCATTCCTGCGGGGCAGATGCAGATCCACGATTTTGGCGCGACGCCAGGCGTGGCACGCATTCGTATCGAACAAGTATTTGAAGGGGTGAGCCATGCGTAACGACAGCAGCTTTATCGAACTCAAAGCGCGTGAACGTGCGCGTTTGCTGCTTGATGACGGCAGCTTCCGCGAACTGCTTGACCCATTCGAAGGCATCGTTTCTCCGTGGTTGGAAGCGCAGGGCATCGTGGTGCAGTCCGACGACGGTATGGTTGTTGCCAAAGGCACCATCAACGGCGGTCCGGCAGTGGTGATCGCTATTGAAGGCGCTTTCCAGGGCGGTAGCATGGGCGAAGTGTCCGGCGCGAAAATGGCCGCAGCCCTTGAACTGGCAGCGGAAGATAATCGTAACGGCATCCCAACTCAGGCCGTTTTGTGTCTCGAAACCGGCGGCGTGCGCTTACAGGAAGCAAACCTTGGCCTGGCAGCAATCGCTGATATTCACGCAGCGATCGTAGATTTGCGCCGTTACACGCCAGTTATTGGCGTCGTCGCAGGAACAGTTGGTTGCTTTGGCGGGATGTCTATCGCAGCCGCACTTTGCAGCCACTTAATCGTGACTCGCGAAGCGCGTCTGGGTCTGAATGGCCCGCAGGTTATCGAACAGGAAGCGGGTATCGACGAATACGATTCACGTAACCGTCCGTTTATCTGGAGCATGACCGGTGGCGAAGTTCGCTTTGAGAGCGGCCTGGTCGAAACGCTGGTGGGCGATGGCGTTAACGCAGTTAAAGAAGCGGTTAACGCAGCTATCGCGCAAGGCGTTCCGGCGCAGCACCGCACCGATAACTACGCCTGGTATCTCGAACGCCTGAGCAATTTCGACACTACGAAACAGGCTGATTCCGAACAGATTAAACAGCTTTTTGGGGAGAAACGCGCATGAGCCAGAAACTGAATCGCGCCGCCATTTGGTTGGACAAACTCACTGCTAACGCACCACGTATGGCTGGCCTGTGCGCTTCCGTTCAGGTTGCCGATGGCAGCGTTGATGGCAAAGCCGCCCGTTTTATCGCGGTCGTGCCAGACGAAAATAACCATTATCCACGCGCTAAAGGCGGGGAAGTGGGTCTGCTCGAAGGCTGGACACTGGCGAAAGTGGTTAGCGAAACCATCGCCGAAGATGCTGAAAAATCAGAGAAACGCGCCATCGTGGCGGTGATCGACGTTCCGAGCCAGGCTTATGGCCGCCGCGAAGAAGCGTTCGGTATCCACCAGGCACTGGCCGGTGCGGCAGCGGCTTATGCCAATGCGCGTCTGGCGGGCCACCCGGTTGTGGGCCTGATTGTTGGCAAAGCGATGTCCGGTGCGTTTCTGGCACACGGCTACCAGGCAAACCGCCTGATTGCGTTCAACGATTCCGGCGTGATGATCCACGCGATGGGTAAAGAGTCCGCAGCGCGTATCACACTGCGTACCGTGGAAGCGCTGGAAAAGCTGGCCGCCACCATCCCGCCGATGGCTTATGACATCAGCAACTACGAAACCCTGGGTCTGTTATCTGCATTGCTTGAAATTGCTAATCCAGAAGCACCGCAAAGCGACGATATGGACAAAGTAAATGCGGCACTGGTCACGGCTGTTCGTGAAGCGCGAACCGATAACACCCTGAAAAACAGACTGAATGCGAAAAATCGCCACAGTTCGGCGCTGGTTCGCGAGCGTATGCGCGCGGCCTGGTAGTCGCGATAGAGTTTAAAAAGACAGACCTGCCAGACGGTAATAATGGGCACCGTTAGAGTGCCCAATAAAAAATAACCGCCTGAAAATAATAACCATCGCACCGGTGCTGGAATTCTTTTTTTAACTACAGGTGAAGTTATGACTTACGTAATTGTTCATGCTCTTGCGCCCATTTTTGTCATCATGCTGCTTGGCTTTTTCGCCGGTAAAGCGAAGATGGTCGATAATAAAAATGTTTCCCTGCTCAATATCTTTGTAATGGATTTCGCCCTGCCAGCCGCGCTGTTTAGCGCAACGGTTCAGACTCCGTGGGCAGGTATCGTCAAACAGTCACCGATGAGTGTCGTGTTGGTTCTGGCGATGTGGATTACCTACGCTGCGATTTATTTCCTGGCGACCAAAGTATTCAAAAAATCTCCGCAGGATGCGGCTGTACTGACATTGACCGTTGCGTTGCCAAACTATGCGGCGCTTGGCCTGCCAATTCTGGGCAGCGTTCTGGGCGAAGGTTCTGCAACCTCTCTTTCCGTTGCGGTTTCCATCGCCTGTGGTTCCGTGTTGATGACACCGTTCTGCCTGATGATTCTGGAGCGTGAAAAAGCGCGTGCAGCTGGCGAAGCAGTGGGTTCAACCCTCGCAATGCTGCCTGTTCTGATGTGGCGTTCGCTGAAAAAACCTATCGTTTGGGGCCCGCTGCTGGGTGTGATTTTGTCCGCGATTGGCATTCGTATGCCTGACCTGCTGCTGTCATCTATCAAACCATTGGGTATGTCTGCGACCGCTGCGGCGCTGTTCCTGACCGGTGTGATCCTTTCGGCTCGTAAGCTGAAAATCAACACCGTGGTTTGTGTCGCGACCGTGACCAAACTGCTGATTCAGCCGTTCATCGCATGGGGTATCGTGCTGGCGTTGGGTCTGACTGGGCCGGTTGCTATCACCGCGATCCTGATGATTGCGCTATCTGCGGGCTTCTTCGGCGTGGTGTTCGGCAACCGTTTCGGCGTGCAGTCTCCGGATGCAGAAGCTGTCTTGCTGCTTAGCTCCGTGCTCTCTATCCTGTCGTTACCGCTGTTTATTTCTCTGACTTCAGGAATGTAAATCATGAACACACCACGCCCACACGACCTGCTCTGGTTAACCGATAGCGACGCGCTTGAAGGTGTGAGTGAAGAGTGGGTGGCAAGCCATTGGCGGTTCGCGCTTCCAGTGGTGGTGCGGCGTGATGTGAATCGTGAAGGGCGCATTCCGGTCGGTGTTCGTGGAATGCGCCGCGACCAGCGGGCAGCCGGTTGGGTGAATGCCGCAAAGATTAAACGCGTCGTTTCCCCGGAATCACTGGCCTCCCGCGATCTCTTAGTGAAATCCCCGTTTGTTTCTATGCCGCCTGTTCAGGGGGCAATTCAACTCGCTTTGCGTGAATGGCCCTGGGTCTGGGGCATTACCGGCAGCGTCGGCTACGCGCTGGCGACCGAAGTTCCGGTACTTCATGCCGATAGCGATCTCGACTTAATCATCCGTTGCCCCGAACGGGCTACGCGTGAAGCGTTGCTGGAATGGCAGCAAGTTATCGGCCAGTTGTTGTGCCGCGCCGATACGCAAATCGAAACGCCGCAGGGCGCTTTTGCGCTGGCGGAATGGCTACGCGACGGGCGCGTATTGCTGAAAACAAGCAGTGGGCCGCAGCTGGTGAGCGACCCGTGGGCAATAAAGGGATAAGCATGAAAATTCTCTTCACTTTCCCCGGACAGGGAACGCAACGTGTAGGTATGTTGCAGAAGTTACCGCAAGATGGTGACATCATGGCGCGTGTTCGCACCGTGTTAGGCGATGAAGCCGATACACTCGATACCGAAGATGCCCTGAAACATACCCGCGCCGTTCAACTTTGCCTGCTGATTGCTGGCGTGGCTTGCGCCGAAGAACTCAAGCGCAACGGCGTGCAGCCGGATATGGTCTGTGGTTTATCTATCGGCGCATTTCCGGCGGCGGTGGTGGCAGGGGTGTTAAGTTTTGAAGACGCGCTGCGTTTAGTGGCGTTGCGTGGCGATTTAATGGAGCAGGCGTATCCGCAAGGTTATGGTTTAACTGCCATTACTGGCTTGCAACTCAACCAGGTTGAGCGGCTGGTGGAAGGTAGCGGAACATACATCGCCAATATTAACGCTGAGCAGCAAATCGTGATTGCCGGACGTAACGAAGAGATGGCTGCCGTGGCGCAAAAAGCGCTGGCATCTGGCGCGCAGAAAGCCAAACAGCTGGCGGTTAGCGTGCCATCGCACTGTGAATTACTGGCTGAACCTGCACTAAAACTGCAACAGGCGTTTGCCGATATAACGCTGAATCGCCCGCATTGCACGTATCTTAGCGGCAGCACTGCTCGCGTGGCCTGGCAGCCAGAACAGATTGCCGAAGATTTAGCACTGAACATGTCGCGCACCGTGCGCTGGCGTGATGCGATGATTGCCGCTAACGAACGCGATGTGCGTCTGGCGATTGAAATGCCGCCGGGCAGCGTACTGACTGGACTCACGCGGCAGGCATTCCGTGAAGGCGAAATGGTCTGCGCGGAAAACAACAGCGTTGGGGTACTTCAACGTCTCACCGAACGGGCTAAAGCAGCGCGTTAGGCGTATCAATAAACGAACGGGCGTACATGCGGCCTTCGGCCGCAAGTGCCAGCAAGTTTGGATCGTGTTCGCGATTGCGGGCAAAGACAATCGCAATGGATTGCTGCATTTGATAAGGCTCGGCGAGCTTCAGCAGTTGCACTGAGTTTTCATACACTTTCTTCATTCTCCCCGGCATTAATGCCAGTCCCACACCTGCCTGTACCAGACTGATCATCGAGAAAATATCGTTTACGCGCGTCACAATCTCAGGCTCAAAACCTGCAATGTGAAACGCTTCCTGGAACCCGTTATAGGTCGCAAACCCTTCGGCTAACGAAACAAACTTCTCACTATGATAATCACGAAGATCGGCAAGTTTGCTGGTATCGAGCGGGAACGTGCTGGAGGCGGCGAGGAAAATATCATCCTGAAATAACGGCAGCACTTCGAGGCGGTTACGGTCGATTTCGCTTTCCGAAATCGAAATCAGAATTGCATCCAGCACGCTATCTTCGAGCATGTTTAACAGCATCTGATTGGAACCCATGGTGAGATCCATCTCAAGTTCAGGGCGGCGCAATTTCATTCCCATGATCAGGCGCGGTACGGTTTCGAGAGTCAGCGAATAGAGCGTGCCGATGCGTAACCGACCTTGACCAACACCAGCCGCCTGGCGCGTTTCTGCAATACCACGCGCCATTAACGCTACGGCTTCTTTACTGTATTCCAGTAGGGTTAACGCCGCGGGTAGTGGTACCAGATTGCGGCCTTTATGGATGAACAGCGGGCAGCGCACGCCTTCTTCAAGCGTGTGAAGCGCACGATGGACGCTGACGCCGCTGATCCCCAGCGCCTCAGCAGTACGGGCAATATTTCCCTTTTCCATAAACACCATGAATATTTCGAGTTTTCGGAAGGTGATTTCTGCGTCTATTTTCATGGTTTATCTGGATCTGCTGCCCTGGTAAGTTCGCCATAAAGTACCTTAAAACCGTTTGAGCTTCACGGGATGAAATCTTTTCAGGTCCGTTAGTTGCGCCCTAACCGTAAAGAAAAGTCAGTTTTAAGCCCTTTTTTGAATATGGTTTTGAGATCTAAATTACAAAATGAATCAAAAGTTCTTTTTAAATGAAATATCGTTTCATTTTATGTGGGTTTGATGTGTAAATGATTCCGAAACGGAATAGTACCGAACTGAAATCATGGATAAGGGAGTCTGAAGGATGCAGCATTTCAAACATGTTTTGCCAAAAATTTCGCTGGTTGCTACCGCTGTTGCGGCGACAATTTTACTGAGCGGATGTGGAGATGACGCAGCGCCAACAGGCCCTGTAGTCTTGAAAACAGCGTTTAACCAGTCTGAAAACAACCCACAATACAAAGCATTAGTCTCTTTCAGCGATAAGTTGGAATCTGCGACTAATGGTCGCTACAAACTTGAAATTCACCCTAACGAACTGTTAGGTGACCAGCGTGCCTCACTGGAACTGGTTCAGTCTGGCGCGATTCAGATGGCAGTTGTCGCCAATCCACTGGTCGAAAACTTTAATAAAAACTTCTCTGTTCTGGCGATGCCGTATGTTTACGACAACCCGGAACATCAGCGCAAAGTGTTTACTTCTGGCGTGCTCGATAACCTGTTTGCCTCCACCAAAGGCACCGGTTTTGAAGTTATTACCGCGTATACAGCTGGCGCGCGCAGTGTTTACACCAAGGGTGCCGCAGTCACCAGCCCAGCCGATATGCAGGGCAAAAAAATTCGCGTAATGCAGTCCGATACCATGATCAAAATGCTGAGTTGCATGGGCGGTACGGGCGTACCGATGGGCCAGGGTGAAGTCTATTCAGCGATTCAGCAGGGCGTGTTGGATGGTGCTGAAAATAACGAAATCACTTATGCCGACCTGAAACAGTACGAAGTGGCGCCTTACTTCTCAGCAACCCGTCACGTAATGGTGGCTGATTTGCTCGTCGCAAATGAAAACTTCATCGCCAAAATGGATGAAAGCGATCGCGAACTATTCCGTAAGCTTGCCAAAGAGAGCACCCAGACTCAGTTCGAGCTGTGGGATAAAGCACTCGACGGTGCCCGTCAAACAGCGAAAGACAATGGCGCGACCTTCACTGAAGTGGATATCAAACCATTCCAGGAACGTTGCAAACCGCTGCAGTCTGCAATGTTGACTACCCCGGAACAAAAAGCGCTGTACGAAAAAATTCGTGAGTTGGCCGAGTAAGACGGCTTGAAGTCAGGGGGACGAGGATGTCCCCCGTGGAGATAAAAATGAAAGTTACCCAGTCCATTCCCTCCGCCACAGCATCCAAATCTGATTTTTATTCGCATGTCACACGAGTAAAACAGGCCATTGATAAAGCGGCGTCTTATCTATGTATTTTGATTGTTAGCTTAATGACTTTGCTGGTGACCTGGCAGGTGGCATCGCGCTATTTGTTTAATAGCCCGAGTGCTGTCAGTGAAGTGCTGGCGCGATATTTGTTTATCTGGCTGGTGTTGATTGGCGGGGCCTATGTTTTTGGCCTGCGTGAACATATGGCTATCACTTTTATGCGCGATAAAATGCCGCGTAGATTGCGTCTTTCATTGGAAATTATTGGTGAGTTAGCCACTTCAGTATTTGCATTACTGGTGCTGACTATCGGTGGTTATATTGGTATGAGCCGCCAGATGGCGCAGCTCGATTCCGCATTACAAATTCCTATCGGTATTATCTACATTGCGATTCCACTGAGTGGTGCAATGACGCTGTTCTATTGCCTGTATAACCAATATGGGTTGTTCAGAAAGTTTTCTTCGAAACAAGATTGATTAGGTGTCGATATGGATATTGCAATTATTGTTGCTCTGGTAATGTTTAGCGGTGTATTTATTCTGCTGCTAGCGGGAACGCCAATTAGTATTAGTATTGGGATCTCATCCTTCGCCGCGATGTGTCTTATTTTACCGTTCGATGGTGCGATATTAACCTCTGCCCAGCGTGTCTTTGTTGGCCTCGACTCCTTTGCCTTATTAGCTATTCCCTTCTTTATTCTGGCCGGGAATTTAATGAATAATGGCGGGATAGCCATTCGTTTAATTAACTGCGCAAAAATGGTTAGTAACTTCCTGCCAGGTCCTTTGGCGCAAACCAACGTCGTGGCCAATATGCTGTTCGGATCGATCAGTGGTTCTGGCGTAGCATCTGCGGCAGCGGTGGGTGGCATCATGTCGCCAATCCAGAAAAAAGAGCAGTACGACCCGGCGTTTAGTGCCGCGGTGAACATAGCTTCTGCCCCAACAGGTATGCTGATTCCGCCAAGCAACTCTTTGATTGTTTATGCAACGGTTGCGGGGAGCGTGTCTATTTCCGCGCTGTTTATGGCCGGTTATGTGCCGGGTATTCTGTGGGGATTGGGCGTAATGTTGGTCGCCGGTTTTATTGCTAAACGCCGTGGGTACGTCGCTGACCGTTCTGCTAATAAAGGCCAGACGCTGCGTATTCTGTTTGATGCTATTCCAAGCCTGATGATGATCGTTGTGGTTATCGGGGGCATTCTGGGTGGCGTGTTTACCGCAACAGAAGCCTCGGCAATTGCGGTGGTTTATTCACTGGTGCTCGGTGTTATTTACCGCAATATCAAAATGGATGATTTGCCGAAGATATTCCTCGCGACCGCGAAAATGACGGCGATTGTTATTTTCATGCTGGCGGCATCTTCGATTATGTCGTGGGTAATGGCATTTACCAAAATCCCTGCATTGATTGCCTCCGGTTTACTTTCTGCGACAGATAGCTTCATCGTTATTCTGCTGATTATGAACCTGGTATTACTGCTGGTGGGCACCTTTATGGACCCAACGCCTGCGGTATTAATCTTCACCCCAATTTTCCTGCCAATCTGCATGCAGTTTGGAATGGACCCAGTGCATTTCGGTATCATGATGGTGTTTAACTTATCGCTCGGCACGATAACACCACCGGTGGGGCCAATCTTATTTACCGGCTGTAAAGTCGGGGATATTAAGATTGAGCGTGTGATTAAACCGTTGCTGCCATTCTTTGCGGTGATTGCGATTGTTCTGATGATGGTGACCTATTTACCGGCTATCACCATGGCACTGCCACAGAGCATGGGTTTGGTGAAATAGATCAAAGTTGGCGGGGATTTTCCCCGCCAATCACTAATGCGCAGCTAATTCCTGGAAGAATGCAGGGTTAGCCTGGATAGTTGCCAGCACTTTTGCAGCCAGTCCGGTTGGGTTACGTCTTCCTGACTCCCAGCTTTTGATGGTATCAACGCTAGTACCCAGCGCCTTGGCCATCTCGCTTTGTGAAACATTCAATTGTTCCCTGATTGCCTTAACATCAGCGATCTCATAACGGGTGACACGTGCGGGAGACTGAACGCCATTTTTAATGTCGACCGCTTCTTCAAGGGACGCTTTCAGGTCGTCAAAAAAGCTCATATCACACCTCGTTTTTTAGGATTTTCGTCAATTTCTGGAGATCTGCTTTTTCCGCATCAGTCAGGTTTTCTTTAGTACTTTTCGGGTAAGCCATCACCAGATAGACGACCTCTTTGGTTGCGAGAAAATAAATAACTCTGGCGCTTCCGCTTTTACCCTGAGAACCCGTTGCCATCCTGATTTTTCGCAACCCACCAGTTTGTTGTATCAGTTCACCTTTAGCCGGAGATTCAATGAGCTGTTTTTTTAGATCTTTAAGCTCATCATCCGTTGTGATTTGCTTTATCTGTCGGGTGAACATCGAAGTCTCAATAAATTCTAGCGCATGGCTCAACGGGGGGACTTTCCTTGTCTGGGGATAGAGTATATCACGAGGGGTACTATGTACACCTGTGAGGAGCTAAGAAATGTATTCTACGAATTTCTGCCAACTCCCCTAACGCTATCGCACTACTTTGCGCAGAGCCTCGCAATAAGTAAGTTTATCGTTCAAAAATAGTTGGTTATGAAGATAATTGGCAGGAGGGAGGCGGTGAGAAAGCGCATTCGCTAAAATTGAAGATGCCCGATTAGCTTCGCGCGAGAGAGCATCCAGCGAAAAGCCTTTCTTATGCAGCGAAGCAATAATTTCGGCTTTATGCCAGTCGGAAGATATCTAAAAATGAATGGTTCAAATTACAGGGACACTTTGATTTCAAGTGCAGCAAGGATTGCGGCTTCCATTTTCTCTGGGGTGGTGAAAGGTGCAAAGCGCTTGAGCGGTTTGCCATCGCGTCCGATCAGGAACTTAGTGAAGTTCCACTTGATTCGCCCACCCAGCACACCGGGCAATTCATCCTTCAGGTAACGAAACACCGGGTGCGTTGCTGCACCGTTGACCTCTACTTTCTCGAACATCGGGAAGCTCACGCCGTAGTTGATGTGACAGGTCTGCGCGATTTCGTCGGCGTTGCCGGGTTCCTGCTTACCGAACTGGTTGCAGGGGAAACCAAGCACCACCAGACCCTGGGCGGCGTACTTCTTGTAGAGCGCTTCAAGGCCTGCGTATTGTGGCGTGAAGCCACAATGGCTGGCGGTATTAATCACCAGCACCAACTTGCCAGCATAGTCGGCCATAGAGATGGGCTGGCCACGCAGACTGGTGGCAGTAAGTTGATGAAAGGTGGTCATATCGGAATCCTCAGAACACAATCAGTTTGACGTTAGCATTGCCACGTTGCGTGTAGTAAATACGCGTTCTTCGTTTCATGGCTACGCCCCCCTTGTTTAAGGATAGCGTTGCATCGACCCGCTGAACTTACAGGACTTAAGCGACAGTCACCCTCTGATTATGCCCGTACTACCAAATCCATCAAAAGAACTATAAATCCTTCTCCCACTATTCCCTGGATAACGCTATTCACTAAAGCCAATGAATTAGGGGAAACACCGGGATTTGGTTCCCGGAGGGACGCCAAACCCGGTGGTCGCCCCGGGTATCTCAGTCTTAACCTAACTCCGGTCTTAAGCTAAGCCCAACCAACTCCCTATCCCACACTCATAAGTCTTTCCAATATTTCCCGCAAAACGCCCCTCATATCACAATTTTGCTCAAAAACTATCACTGTCACCAATAGATTCGACCTCTTTAAGCCGTGACTGTAATCACATTAAGCCAGCGAATTATCATGAATCGGCCGCTTTTTGTGGCGCATATCACTCTTGCCTCCGGGATTTCCACTTCCAAGTGGAAAACAACTCGCTACAAACCTTTAACCCTCGCCGATACCTTAGAGCCATATCAGTAAACGAGGTATGCAGTGTGAATAACGGAGCGGTAAAGGTTAATGACGCCGGAAGTACCGACGCCACACAACTTACGGAGCAAGTGTTGGCATTTATCAGGACGCTGCTGGAAGGCCGAAACATTACGCCAAACGCAGTTCAGGAACAGATGCTGACATCCCACGTTCGCGCCATGGCGCACCGGTCACTGACCGGCGAACCATTGCCAGAAGTTGAAGAAAGCCTGTTTGAGGAAATTTCTGATGACTCTCTGGAAATGGCAAAAGCAGTGGTGGAGCAATTTGGCAATTTACCGATTGAAGAAGCGTGGTTGTTGTCAGTGCATTTCGAAGTCGCGAAAGACAATCTTTGAATAATCAGGAGATTCAAATGGAACAAATTACCGTAGTGATCGGCGACCGCCTGGGTAAAGGCCAAAAAGTGGCAGCAGGGATTGAGAAAGCAGGCGGCCGTGCCGTGGTTATTCCTGGTGTTGCCGCTGATATGAAACTGGGCGACGTGATGAAAGCAGAAAACGCCACTTTTGGTATCTCTTTCTGCGGCAGTGGCGGTGCGGGCGCTATCACCGCGCAAACTAAACACGGCTACAAAGCCAAGTACGGCATGCGTTCAGTGGATGAAGGCGTGACGGCAATCAACGAAGGCAACAACGTGTTGGGCTTCGGTTTTATGGATAAAGAAGAGCTGGGCGAGCGTCTGGTGCAAGCTTGGGCCAAGAAGTACGGTCAGTGAGTATGAAAGAACACTTCTCCGAAACGGTGAGAGTGAAAGGTCGTGGCGACACGAAAGCCAAGGCCTTTGCTGATGCTCTGAACCATGTTCAGGGCTCGGTTATGAAGTCATCTCCCCACATTTTACTGCGTATTGAGCCACAGGATGTGCAGGTTGTTCAGGCGCGAGTGCAGGTCAAGAAAGAGGCTTTTTTGTTCTTCTTTCTGAAACGTGAAAAACAGATGTTCAGCGTGGAGCTGGATGTTTCAGTCAGTGTGACGGCCATCAATATGGACAAAGTAGACTTCATCCCCCAATAAAATCACACAGAAAGGACAGACAGATGTTCTTAATTATATTAATAAAATCGCTAATCATCGGCGGTCTGGTTGGCGTTGGAGTGGGCGCCGGGGCTGCACGTATGTTTCATGCGCCGACCACGCAAGGTATGGGTGCTTTTCGTACTCTGGGCGAGCTGAACTCCTGCGAAGGCGACCCGGCTTCACACTTCTCATTTGGTTTAGGTTTCTTCTTCAACGCCTGGGCATCGTCCGTTGCGGCGGGTGCTTTTACTCAGGACGTTGACCACCGAATCATCCCACACTGGGGTGCCGCCGCGTTGATGATGAAAAATCGTAATGTGGCAGAGACCCTGCACGACCCGCGCAAAATGGCTGTCGCGTGCGGCATCATCGGCATGATTGTAGTGGCCTTCCTTAACACCACCGCGTCTGCCGTTCCCGCTGCACTACAGGTTACCGCAGTCAAAGTGCTGGTCCCTGCGGCGAACTTGCTGGTGACCATCATCATGCCAGTGATTTTCTGGCTGGCAGCGATTGATGCCGGTAAAAAATCAGGCTTCTGGGCCACGATTTTCGGCGGTTGTGCGCAACTGATTATGGGCAACGCCGTACCTGGTCTGGTGCTTGGCATCCTGATTGGTAAAGGTGTGGAAGAGAGCGGCTGGAACCACGTCACTAAAGTGATGATGGTGGCGATTATCGCGCTGTTTGTGCTGAGTGGCTTCTTCCGTGGCTTCGATATGAAGATGATCGAATCCTTCCATCTGACCGTGCCGGACTGGCTCAGTCTGATCCATAACTCGATGAGCGGAAAATAAGGGAGCCTGTGATGGAAACGAATAAAGGTTTTTGGTATGCCGACTGGTCATTCCCGATTTTCGTTGGCCTGCTTTCTTCCGGCGTGTTCGCCGGGACACACATGTATTACCTCTACGGCATTGGCGCATTTAACGAAGTGGCGTTTGTTTCCATGCTGCGTGCCGGAATCGACACCGGCGTGTATGGCGCAGTCGCCGCATTTGGTGCCAGCTTCCTGTTTGCCCGCATCATTGAAGGTTCGCTGGTCGGGATTCTGGATATCGGCGGCGCGATTCAAACCGGCGTAGGTCTTGGCGTTCCGGCGCTGTTACTTGGCGCGGGCATTATCTTCCCGGTCGCGAACTTTGCGGCATCGCTGGTGACGGGGCTGGTGATTGGCCTGGCAATTGGTTATGTGATTATTCTGGCGCGTAAATTCACCGTCAACCAGAGCAACTCAACCTACGGGGCAGACGTCATGATGGGGGCGGGTAACGCATCCGGCCGCTTCCTTGGCCCGTTGATTATCCTGAGCGCAATGACCGCTTCTATTCCGATTGGTATCGGATCCTTGATTGGTTCTCTGCTGTTTTATCTGTGGAACAAGCCGATTACCGGTGGCGCGATTCTTGGCGCAATGCTGTTTGGGGCATTCTTCCCGATTGCTTTGTAGAACTTTTTGGCGGATGGCGCGTGCCATCCGCCAGCGAGGAAAAATCATGTACGACTTAATCCTGCGCAACGCGTGTCTGGTGGATGACACCGTTATCGACATCGCGCTGAAAGATGGAAAAATTGCCGCACTTGGCGAGGTCACCGGTGAGGCGCAAGAAGAGCGCCAGCTCAATGGCGAATATTATGTCAGCGCAGGCTGGATTGATTCCCACGTCCACTGCTACCAAAAATCCCCCATCTATCACGATGACCCGGACAGCATCGGCATTAATACAGGCGTGACGACCGTTGTTGATGCCGGGAGCACAGGCGCTGACGATATCGACGAGTTTTACGAGCTAACTCGCAAAGCGACGACGGATGTTTACGCGTTACTGAACATCTCTCGCGTCGGGCTGATTGCGCAGAACGAACTGTCGGATATGACGAATATCGACAAAATCGCCGCACGTGATGCGGTGAAACGCCATCCTGGTTTTATCGTTGGCATCAAAGCGCGCATGAGCAGCAGTGTAGTCGGCATGAACGGCATTAAACCGCTGGAGCGCGCGAAAGAAATCCAGCGCGAAAACGGTAACTTACCGCTGATGGTACACATCGGTAATAACCCGCCTGACCTTGATGAAATTGCCGATTTGCTGACAAGCGGTGACATCATTACCCACTGCTACAACGGCAAACCGAACCGCATTTTGACACCTGCCGGTGAATTGCGGGCATCAATTTCAAGCGCCATTCAGCGTGGCGTGCGCCTTGATGTGGGCCACGGTTCTGCCAGTTTCAGCTTCGAAGTGGCGAAAATTGCCATCAGCAAAGGGATTCTGCCACACACCATCAGCTCCGATATTTACTGCCGCAACCGCATTAACGGCCCGGTGCATAGCCTCGGCGTGGTGATATCCAAATTCCTCTCCATTGGCATGTCGCTGCCACAAGTGATTGATTGCGTTACCGCGCATGCCGCGCAAGGTTTACGCCTGACGAATAAAGGGCGCTTGTCCGTTGGCCTTGATGGCGACCTGACGATTTTTGCCCAACGCCGCCAGCCGACGGTATTTACCGATTCCGAAAATCAGACGCTCCAGGGCGAACAACTGCTGGTGGCACTTGCCGCCGTTCGCGCCGGGAAATGGTTTACGACCGAACAAGGGAAACAAGAACATGTCTTCGATTTATGAGAAATATAATTTAAAACAAGTCATTAATGCCTCTGGCCGCATGACGGCACTCGGTGTTTCTACCCCGCGCCCGGAAGTGGTTGAAGCCGTGACTAACGGTATGAATCATTACTTTGAGATGAAAGACCTGGTGAACAAAACCGGGGAGTACATCGCCAGGCTGCTGGATGTTGAAGCCGCAACAGTAGTGTCATGCGCATCTGCGGGTATCGCGCAATCTGTGGCGGCAGTACTTGTGAAGGACAACGCCTGGCTGATTGAAAACCTGCACGGCACGCCACTTGAGAACAACGAAATTGTGTTGCCGAAGGGCCACAACGTGAACTTCGGTGCGCCGGTGGGTACGATGGTTTATCTCGGTGGTGGCAAAGTGGTGGAAGCCGGTTATGCCAACGAATGTTCTGCCGAACAATTAGCTGCTGCCATCTCCCCACGCACTGCCGCAATTTTGTATATCAAATCGCATCACTCGGTTCAGAAAAGCATGCTTAGCGTAGAGCAGGCTGCTGTCGTGGCGCGCAAACATAACCTGCCGCTGATTGTTGATGCAGCAGCGGAAGAAGATTTGCAGTGCTACTACCGCGCAGGTGCTGACCTGGTGATTTACAGCGGCGCAAAAGCCATCGAAGGGCCCACCAGCGGCCTGGTAATTGGCAAAGCGCAGTATGTTGAGTGGGTGAAGCTGCAAACAGGCGGCATTGGCCGCGCCATGAAAGTCGGCAAAGAAGGTATTCTTGGCCTGACCTGCGCCATCGAACACTATTTAACGGCAGCCAAAGAAAGCGGCGCACAGATGGTCGAAAAAATGACGCCGTTTATCGAGAGCCTCAACACCCTTGATGGCGTGAGTGCTCGTGTAGTGTGGGATGCTGCAGGGCGTGATATTGCGCGTACCGAGATTAAGTTCGATGAAGCGGTTATCGGCATCAGCACCAGCGAACTGGTGAGCGCGTTGAAACAGGGCGAGTACGCGATTTTCTTCCGTGGCTACAAAGCCAACGAAGGGATTATCGAAGCCGATGTGCGTAGCGTCAGCTCGCAACAGTTAGAGATTATCTATCAATGCATTAGCGCATTGGTAAGCAAGGAGAAGCAGGCATGAAACTGACCCCGAATTTTTACCGTGACCGTGTATGCCTGAATGTGCTGGCGGGTTCGAAAGAGAACGCGAAAGAGATTTATGACGCTGCAGAAGGCCATGTTCTGGTCGGCGTGCTTTCTAAAAATTACCCTGATGTAGCAACTGCCGTAGCGGATATGCGTGAATATGCGGCATTGATCGAAAATGCGCTTTCTGTTGGCCTTGGCGCAGGTGACCCAAACCAGTCGGCAATGGTGAGTGAAATCTCCCGCCAGGTGCAACCGCAGCACGTAAACCAGGTGTTTACCGGCGTGGGTGCAAGTCGTGCGTTGCTTGGGCAAAATGAAAGCGTGGTCAATGGCCTGGTTTCTCCAACGGGAATGGTCGGGATGGTAAAAATTTCAACCGGCCCACTGAGTTCAGCTTCTTCTGACGGTATTGTGCCGGTAGATACCGCTATCGCGTTGCTCAAAGATATGGGCGGCAGCTCAATCAAATATTTCCCGATGGGTGGCCTGAAATACCGTGATGAGTTCCATGCGGTGGCACTGGCTTGTGCAAAACACGATTTCTGGCTGGAACCGACTGGCGGGATCGATCTTGAGAACTACGAAGAAATCCTGAAGATCGCACTGGATACGGGAGTGAGTAAGATCATTCCGCATATTTACAGCTCAATTATTGATAAAGCGAGCGGTAATACACGTCCGGAAGATGTGCGTACTTTGCTGGATATGACGAAGAAGCTGGTCGGCTAAAACCTGATAACCATGAGGAGCATCAATGCCCGCAACACAAACGCAATTCGCCTGGGTCGGTACCTACAACCCAAATGGTGAAGGGATTTACCGTTTTCATGTCGATGCCGAAACCGGTGCGCTGACCCGCAAAACGCTGGTCAGTAAACTGCCGAATGCCGCGCAGCTCACCGCCTCGAAAGAGGGTAAAACGCTGTATGTGGCAAGCGAAACTGAAAACGGCGTGATTGCAGCGTTGCGTGTTGGGGATGATGGCAATCTTACTGAACTGAATCAGGTTTCATCGGGTGGTGCTGGGGCGGTCTATCTCACGCTTACGCCGGACGAGCGGCATTTGCTGGTGGCGAATTACGGCAGCGGTTCCGTTGCCGTATTGCCAGTCAAGGGCGATGGCAGCCTGGGCCAGGCCACGGATATGCAACAGGATGTAGGGCCCGCGGGCGCCAAAAAACCAGAAGCCGCCGTGGAAGGCAGTTTTGCGGCCAGCGGCCACAGTGGCCCGCATGCACATATGATCGCCGCCGATCCCAGTGGTAAATTCATCTTTACCACCGATCTTGGACTCGATCGGATCTATCAATATCGTTTCGATAAAACCCACGGCAAACTCACGCCAAACGATCCTCCCTATATTGACGCCTCATCGCAAGGTGCAGGGCCACGTCATTTTGTATTCACGCCAAAGGGTGATGGCTTATGGTTGATCAACGAAGAATCTTCTACGCTTACCCACTACCAACTTGATGTAGCCAAAGGAACACTAACCGAGGGCGAGAGCATTTCCTCGCTACCTAAGGGGTTCAAGGGCACCAGCTTTGCGTCAGGTCTGGTGTTGAGCAACGACGGGAAACAGCTATATGTGGCGAACCGTTTGCATAACAGTATTGGGCATTTTAGCTTGAACCCGAATGGCAGGTTGGAACTTGTGGAGCACGTCTGGACGCGGGGTGATTACCCGCGCACGCTAACGCTCGGCCATAATGAAAAGTATCTGTACGTGATGAATCAGCGCAGCGATAACATCGCGCGTTTTAGCGTGGCGCAGCCGACTGGAAAACTGAATTTTGTTGAGGATTACATTGCGGTTGGCAGCCCGTCACAGATGGTTTTGACAGGTGCTGCGCCCGATTAACGAAAGGAAACGGCAGTGAGATTCCCAAACCAACGTCTGGCCCAACTGTTTGAAATGCTGCAAAACGAGACGCTGCTCCAGGATGAACTGGCGCGGCGATTATCCGTTTCTACTCGCACCGTGCGCGCGGATATTACCGCTTTAAATGCGCTGATGGTCGGGCATGGCGCGCAGTTTGTCCTGAATCGCGGAGCGGGTTATCAGCTCAATATTGCAGACCCGGCGCTGTATGAAGAACTCCAGCAGCAGCCTTCACGCCAGCTGCGTATTCCCCGTAATTCCCCGGAGCGCGTACATTATTTAGTGGTGCGTTTTCTGACGTCTGCCTTCTCATTGAAACTCGAAGATCTGGCCGAAGAGTGGTTTGTTAGCCGTGCGACATTGCAAAGCGATATGGCTGAAGTTCGTGATTGGCTGGCCCGCTACAACTTGACGATTGAAACCCGCCCGCGCCACGGCATGAAGCTGTTTGGCAGTGAAATGTCGGTACGTGCCTGTCTGACCGATCTGCTTTGGAAACTCACGCAGGAAGATTGCGAAAATCCACTGCTGACTGAAGAAGTGCTCAATGCAGGCGTACCAGAACAACTGGCGGCAGAACTGCACAATTGTTTTACGCGCTGCCGTATCCGCCTGACTGACGAAGGTGAACAGTTTATCCGTTTATACTGCGCCGTTGCGGTTCGCCGTATCAGTGAGGGTTACCCGCTGCCGGAATTTAGCGCCGATAATGTAGACGAAGCGGTGCGCGAAGCTGCAAAACAAATCACCGTACTGCTACAGGAGCTTGCCGGTAAAGCGCTTTCCGAAGCGGAAGAACAATGGCTGCAAGTTCATATTGCCTCGCGCCAGGTGCAAGAGGTAGCGGCGAGCGCTATCAGTGCTGACGACGATGAAGCGCTGGTGAATTACATTCTGAGCTTTATCAACAACAACTATAACTACAACCTACTGACCGATAAGCAGCTACATGCTGATTTGCTCACGCATATCAAAACTATGATTACCCGTGTGCGCTATCAGATAAATATTCCTAATCCCCTGTTAGGCAATATTAAACAACACTATCCGATGGCTTATGACATGACGCTTGCGGCGGTGTCGAGCTGGGGGAAATACACGCCATATGTCATCAGCGAAAACGAAATTGGTTTCCTGGTGCTGCATATTGGGGTGGGACTTGAGCGGCACTACAACATTGGTTATCAGCGCCATCCCCGCGTGCTGCTGGTTTGCGATACCGGGAACTCCACGGTACGGATGATTCAGGCAATGCTGCTGCGTAAATACCCTCAAATTGAGGTCACGCGGATCATTTCCCTGCGCGATTATGAACAGCTCGACGACGTGGAAGAGGATTTTGTTATTTCCACGGCGCGCATTAGCGATAAACAAAAGCCCACTGTGGTGGTGGCCCCTTTCCCGACAGAGTACCAACTTGAACAGTTGGGAAAACTGGTGCTTGTGGACCGCACACGCCCATACATGCTGGAAAAATTCTTTGATGCCAGCCATTTCCGGGTCGTTGATGAGCCGATGACTCAGCAGGAGTTGTTCAGCACGCTATGCCAGCAGCTTGAGGGCGAAGGCTATGTTGCTGCTGATTTTTATCCGTCGGTGGTCGAGCGCGAGGCTATTGTCAGCACCGTGTTGGGTGAGGGGATTGCACTGCCTCACTCATTGGGGCTGATGGCGAACAAAACTGTGGTGTACACCGTGCTTGCGCCACAAGGTATTCGCTGGGGAGATGAGACGGCACATGTCATTTTCTTGCTTGCTATCAGTAAAAGCGAGTACGAAGAAGCGATGGCGATTTACGATCTGTTTGTCACGTTTCTGCGTGAAAGGGCGATGCCGCGTTTGCGCGATAGTAAGAATTTTGAGGAGTTTAAAGCGGTGGCAATGGATTGTTTGAGTCGGTTTTAGGGGGAGTAGCCTCTCCCACAGGGCTGTCTCTTAGTCACAACTCACCCGGGCATTTTGTCAGGGTGAGATCTTTGAGCCTCGTTGATTTTCCGTTCACCCGAGCGTTCAGTTATCTCTTTCATTCCTGCAAACGGTGAACGTGCCAGTGGGATAACGACATCCCCCTGGCGACCCCGTCGCCCGGTGATTAAATTACCGCTTGCGGCGATTGATTTGCCGGGAGTCCGGGTTCTTAGGGTGGCGACGGCGGCCACCCTAAGACGTTCACCGGTACAGTGGCTATATGAAACACGGAACATCGGGTGAACGGAACTGTCTCGCGACTCACACAGATATGACCAAGAGACAGCTTCCGTGGAGGATTACTTCAGCATCGTAAACGCAGTCGTCACATGCTTCACACCGCTGACGCGGCTGGCAATATCTGCCGCAGCTTTGGCTTCTCTGTCAGTGACTAAACCTAACAGGAACACTTCGCCGTTCTCGGTAGTGACTTTCACATTCGTCGATTTTACCTGATCGCTTGCCAGCAACTGCGAGCGCACTTTGGTCGTTATCCAGGTATCGTTAGACGCCGTTCCCAGGCCAATTGGCGCCATGTTACGGATTTCGTTATACACCTCTGTGGTGCCATCAACGCCTAACGCAATCTGTTTGGCACGCGATGAGAGTTCGGAATTAGGCGACTGCCCAACCAACAGCACTTTGCCCTGATACGCACTCACGTTGATACGCGTTTCTTTCTTAATTTGCTCGTCTTTGCCAAGCGCGCTATTTACGCGCAATTCCAGCGTACCATCGTCAACCTGAGTACCGACTGAACGCGGATCTGTCGCCGTTTTAGTGGCGACTGCTGCGGTACCCACTACTGCGGCAGCAACACAACCTTGTAGAAGTAGCGCAGTAATAAGGACTGCAAGTGGCTTATATGCCTTCATCTGTACTCCTTAATCGTCCTGGTGAGGGAATAACGTATTATCAATCAGATCGCATAAGCAGTTTACCGTCAGCATATGCATTTCCTGAATGCGCGCGCTGCGGTGAGAAGGGATGCGAATTTCCACATCCTGTGGCCCTAATAGCCCGGCCAATTCCCCGCCATCGTAACCAGTTAGTGCAACAATCGTCATATCGCGCGTTACGGCGGCTTCTACCGCTTTGACGATATCACGACTGTTTCCGCGGGTCGAAATAGCGAGTAAAACATCACCGGTTTGACCGAGCGCACGTACTTGTTTGGCATACACTTCTTCGTGTAAACGATCATTTGCAATCGCGGTTAAGACCACATTATCAGCATTAAGTGCAATGGCAGGTAAACTCGGTCGCTCAGTTTCAAAGCGGTTGATCATACTGGCGGCAAAATGTTGGGCGTTGGCCGCAGACGTGCCGTTGCCACAGCAAAGGATTTTATTGCCGTTAAGCAGAGACTGAACCAGTGTCATTGCTGCACGGGAGATAGCATCTGGCAGAGCTTCCGCTGCGGCAATCTGGGTTTGAATACTTTCCGTGAAGCAGACTTTGATTCTTTCGAGCACGTTAGTTTACCTGGTTACTTTAAACATCTGCGGTGAACGCGTTGGTTAACCACTCTATTTCATTGCCGGTGAAGGCTAACACATCGAAACGGCAATCCACAGTATCAAAACTTCCTGATGTGCGGGCTAACCAATACGAAGCAGTGTGTAATAATTTTTGTTGCTTACGGCGAGTGATGCTTGCGGCTGCATCACCGAAGTGGTTTGAGCGGCGATATCGCACTTCTACGAAGACGATAACGCTGCCGTGTTTCATGATGAGGTCGATTTCGCCGCCGCGAGAATGGACGTTTGCGGCGATGAAACGCAGTCCATTGCGTTCAAGAAAGCGGCGCGCCTCTAATTCGTAGCGCGCGCCAGCTTGTTGACGGGTCAGGATGCCGGAACGATTTGACCTTGACTGAATTGCAGCCAATTTAACTTCCTGTTAATGACGCAATCCTGGGTTGCAGAAAGCGTGCCGGTATTGCCATTCACCTGATAGCCAGGGACCTGGCGGATTTGAGAGAAGTGATTTGCCAGTGACCACGCGTCCACGCCCATGGCGTAAAGACGTGCCAGTGAGTAATCGTTATTCACGCTACCAAGCGCTTGCTGCATCAGCGATGGGTTGTTGCCGGCAAGCATCGGGATTTCACTGAACTGCAAACCTTCCATTTCCAGACGGAAATCCGGGCCACTTACACCCTGAGAGCTACGCGAACTGGCATACAGTTGCGCTGGGCTGCGGCTGCCGGTACGCATGGCGATCATTGGTTTGATCAATGCGACTTCGTCAGACGTTGCAACGATGTAGGCTGCATCTACGCCACCGGATGTACCACCCGTAATTTGTGCATCTGTTGGTGGAGCAGGAATTGTCAGCCCACCAATGGTCACAGCTTCCGGTTGAGCGGCTGCGGCATTAACCGGAGTGCCGCTCAGCGCGATACCTGAACCGCTATTAATCCCTTGTTTTAGCTCAGCCGTTGAACCGAACTTCTGCTGTAGTACTGTGCCACCACCGAGTTTCAACCATTCATCGGCAAAAGCTTTAGTGACGCGATCGCCAAGGGCGCTACGCGGAACCAACAACAGCGGAGCACGATGGCCTTGCTGCCAGATATGATCGGCTGCATCACGCGCTTCGTCTTCTGGCGACAGGGCGAAATAGCAGATATTTGCACGGTTCTGCACGTTTTCTGGTTGGTTAAGCGCCAGGATATTCAACGGGGAAGTTGTTGTTGCTAACTGATCGACGTTGTTTTTAAGCAATGGGCCGACAACAATCGTTGCGCCATCTTGCTGGGCCTGAGCGAGTATCTGAGCCAGCGGTTGTGTGGTGGTGTCGTAGACTTTAACTTCCGCAGCCGGATTGGCTGGAGCCGCGGCAGCTGCAGCTGGCTGTGTTTGTGGAGCAGCTTGCGGAGCCGGAGCTACTGGGGTTGCGTCAGGCTGTTGAGTTAAATCATCAACCGATGCCGCCGCCGGGCTTGCTACCATATTTGGATCTGCGGGTTTCGGCAATGCGGCCTGAGTGGTGTCAACAGGCTGCCCGTTGGTATCAGCAACCTGCGCCGGAGTCGTAGTTTGCGCGACTGGTGCGGAGCCCATATTTTTCGCCGCTTCAAAACCTTGCTGGATAGTGCGACCAAATACAGCGGCCTGGCCACTTAATGGCAGCAACAGTGCGATTTTCTCAGTAGAGGCAGGTTTGTAATTCTGCATATTACTGAGCTGAGCTGGCAACGTTTTCGCACCTGGGTTTTGCGGGTAACGCGTTTGCCAGTCTTTAATACCGGCTTTCAGCATTTCGGGATCGTTACGGTTGTCGTTCCAGACGCGTTGCAGATCCAGCCAGCCTTGCAGCGTGTTTTCGTCGGCATTAATGACCAGCGAATTCATCTGCTCCGGTGTCATCTGAGACAGTGCCTGCCATGTACCGTCGATATTCTTCTGATGCGCAGGGCCAGTCAGCATTGGCTCTTGTGCAATATACGCGCGCAGCAGTTCAAGCGACGGGCGGTTCTGGCTTGCGTCGATAACTGCCTGGTAGTAGCGAGTTTGCTGGTTTTTATTGAGTGTAGAAAGCTCGATTTTGCTCAGGCGCGTGTTGGCGTCAGCAAAATCCTTCTGGGCAACTTTCACCTCGACTGCCAGTAACTTCTGCTCACGCACTTGTTCTTCATTCATCTCTTTTGGCAGTTGATTGTAGAGATCAACGGCTTGCTGAGTTTTGCCTTCTTTTAACAGCGCATGAATGGCGAGTAATTGCCAGGTGGTCTTGCTATCATCGCTACTTTGCTGCATTTGTTGCAGGTAATACGCTGAATCAGCAGTCGCCTCGCCCTGAATATGGGCAGCAGACTGGTCTGGTGCTTTAGTTGTACAGCCGGCGAATATTAGCGCGGCCAACATAACAGGCAGACAACGCCCGGCTTTAGAACGAATAAATTTAGACGGTACCATTCTGTATCCAGTGTAATTTTTATCTCAGTGTTCAATATTAAATCGGCAATACGGATGAAACAATGAAACAACTCGAAACGGCGGCTATTTCTGCCAGCACGCTCTACATCGTTCCGACACCCATCGGTAACCTCGGCGATATCACACAGCGGGCATTAGCCGTGTTGCAAAGCGTTGACCTGATTGCCGCCGAAGATACTCGCCATACCGGTTTGCTGCTGCAACATTTTGCGATTAATGCGCGGATGTTCGCATTGCATGATCATAACGAGCAACAAAAAGCAGAAACCCTGCTGGCAAAACTGCAAGAAGGGCAAAGCATCGCGCTTGTGTCTGATGCAGGAACGCCATTAATTAACGATCCTGGTTACCATCTGGTGCGTGCCTGCCGCGAAGCGGGTATTCGCGTGGTGCCGCTGCCAGGCCCGTGTGCCGCGATTGCTGCATTAAGTGCTGCTGGTTTGCCTTCTGACCGTTTCTGCTACGAAGGTTTTCTTACTGCAAAGTCCAAAGGCCGTCGTGATGCACTAAAAGCCATTGAGCAAGAACCCCGTACGCTCATCTTCTATGAGTCTACGCATCGCCTGCTCGATAGTTTAGACGATATATGCGCTGTGCTTGGTGAATCACGCTATGTGGTGCTGGCGCGAGAGCTGACGAAAACCTGGGAATCGATTCACGGCGCACCGATTGGTGAGCTGGCAGCCTGGGTTAAAGAAGACGAAAACCGCCGTAAAGGCGAGATGGTGTTGATTGTCGAAGGCTTCAAAGCCCCTGTCGATGACGCGCTGCCAGCCGATGCGCTGCGCACGCTGGCACTCCTGCAAACGGAACTGCCACTGAAAAAGGCTGCAGCACTGGCGGCTGAAATTCACGGCGTGAAGAAAAATGCGCTGTATAAATATGCTTTAGAAAACAGCGAGAAATAGCGTTTTCCGAGCATGCTCGCACTCTTTCATTACAGGTATCGCTATTGTTAGTGTGGTTTAAATAAGCGATGGTAGTTTGCTCATACTTTAGTCTGTTCAGGATGAGCAAATTATGCCGGTGTTGTATCAGGGAGATTCAAACATGATTCTTTACCCTATCAGCTATAGCCCTTCCGCTCTTGAGCGAGCATTTGATGTGTCTGGCACTACAGATATTCTTGGTATGCCTGCATTGATTGTGCTGCGAAAAGATAAAACGGCTGCGGCAATTGTTTATGCAGAACCCTCACAGGAAGAAAATGGTGAATTGCGCCATCTTGTTGCCGCTAAACTGGATTTGATTCCGCGTAAAAGCACGAACCAGAATGAATCTATTCTGGCGGTTAAGCGCTATTGGGAATCTAAAGCAGTTTTGCAGGTTGAGGGTGTTGTGGTTGATAGATCTGTGCAAGATACCCGAGTAGCGACAACGCTTTATGAGCATTTGATCGTTGAAAAGGGACTGATCCTGATGAGCGATCATGATCAATATATTGGCGGTCAGAATATCTGGAAACGCATCGCCAGGGTGTCTAAAAAAATTGATGTATTTATCCTTGATACGGAAAGCGGGCGTTTTTACCCTTATGACGGTGAACGCACCCGTTACGACTGTGAAAGTATTCCCGAGTCAGAAATCTGGAGTCTTGCTCCCGATGAATCCCGCCGAGGTATAGTGCTGGTGGCTGAACGAGCGGCTGAATGAATTTCCCAAGTCGGGTAATACGACGATTACCCGACTTGGAAAGAGGTTTGCTTAAATCTTCAATCTGCTTGGGCAGGATTGATCCTTAATTTTCAAGTTCTTGTGTGAAGCGTGTACTGTCGTACAGGCAATGAACGTTTTGATGCATCCATAAGAAGGAAGATGGAGTCTGACAACTCACCTTTTTTTCCTGCAATTTTGAAAATGCAGACTGTTTCCCTTCGCCTGCGACCAGAAATAAGATTTCGCGAGCCGCCATTATCTCTCGTAATCCTAATGTTATTCCACGCTCAACTGGCTGCTCTGAATCTTTAATCATTGCATGTTGGCGGGTATGTTCATCGAGCATGGTAATATGGCAAGCCGGTTCTAATGAATCACCTGGCTCATTGAGCCCCAAATGGCCATTTTTACCCAGCCCCAGTACACACAAATCAATCCCACCATTCTGGGTAATCAATTCGATAACGCGCTGACACTCCTTATCATCGACATTCTGTGAACGAAACGAGATGAACCGTTCGGGGGCGATATTTAGCGGCTGGATGATATGGGTTTGTAAGAATGTCTCGCAAGTGCCATCGGCATTGAGCGGGATATTGAGCCATTCATCCAACTTAACAAACGTAATCTGGCTGATATCAATATTGCGTTGCTTCACTTTACTGACAAACATTGAATAAGTGAGCAGCGGTGTACCGCCGGTCGCGAGGCAAATTGTCGCCTGCGGATTCTGTGTTATCGCTCTGATTAGGCACTCGCTTGCCTTTTCGCTGAGCGCTTGATAATCAGCGCAACGATGGAAAGCCATTGCGTCCATTTGATGCTCCCTCTGTCATTAGTGCCATTACGAGCGTGCGTCGCACGCTCTGTGAGGTTACAAAATTCCCGCAGCCGAAGCCGCAATAGAAAGAATAAATGTCACTCCAATCAGTAACACTGGGTGCGCTCTTTTCACGCGCAGAAAGTAGTACATCAGCAGGGTGTAGCCCATTGGCAAAATATTGGGGAATATTTTGTCGAAGAAATCCTGCTGCAAATGGACGCTATGAGTGGCATCGATAGCGAAAGCGGTCACTACGTTAATATGCACATAAGAGGCAATTAACCCGCCGATAACAGTAATCCCCAAAATGGTGGCGGAGTTGGCTATCATCTGCGAGTTTTCTCGCACTTTATCAATGGCTTTTACCCCCACCGAATAGCCGATGTGCGTCCAGCCGACACGCAGGAAAAAGATAGCCAGATAGACAATGAAAAATAGAATCGGGCCAAGAATGTTGCCCTGGCTGGCGAAAGAAGAGCAAATCCCCGCCATAATAGGGAGTAAGGTAAACCAGAAAACGGCGTCGCCAATCCCGGCAATAGGGCCAAAAAGTGCAACCTTCAACCCTTTAATGGTGCTACGGTTTTCCCCCTTTTCCTCCATCGAAATGAGTAACCCCATCAAAAAGCCAACGAAGTTTGGGTGGGTGTTGATAAATTCCAGGTTGTCCTTCATGGCGGCACTGAGGCCTTCTTTGTCATCCCGATAGATTTTTTTCAGCAACGGAAGCATGGCCCAGGTAAAACCGCCTGCCTGCATTCTTTCGTAGTTGAAACTCGCTTGTAGCAAAGAAGAGCGAAAACCTAAGCGGGTGATGTCTTTTTTAGTAATTTCAGATTCCATTGCTGTAATCCTCTTCTTCAGGAGTTTTCATTTCTTGTTGTAATTCAGATTGTTTTTTGGCTTTGGCGCTGAAGAATTCATAGATGGCAAAGCCTGCACCCAGTACCGCAACAGGGAGCAAATTGCTTACCTGGATGTAGCAAACAAACAGGAAACCGGCGATCAGGTAAGGGATGTATTTGGCTTTAAACATCACGCGCAACAGGAGACCAAAACCGACAGCCGGTAGTATTCCGCCAGCGACTTCGAAACCGTGGGTCAACCAGACGGGCATTGACTTAACCAGCGATTGCATCGCGCCCTGGGCAAGATAGGTACATAAAAAAGCAATCACGGCGTATGAGCTTGCGACAATCAATGTTGTCGTCCAGTTTAGACGTGAGAATGCAGCAGTATTACCGTCTCTGGCATGTTTATCCGCTTTCGACATAAAAAGTGAGAATGCGGAATAGAAAAATAGAATGACATACTGCATGAGTAGGCTGAATGGCAGGCCCAGGCCGATTGCAGTTTTGGCGTCAACACCGGTAGAAAATGCAATTACTGTCGTCATTAACCCCGCCATGATGGGGTTCGGAGGTTGCACACCGCCTGCAGGCGTGAGGCCCGCAAATGCCAGTTCAGTTAAACCGCCAGTAATCAGGCCAATATGGATATCACCAAGAATCGCGCCCGTTAAAGTACAGACGATTATTGGCCGGAATAAAAAAAGTGCTTCCAGCCAAAAATCTATCCCTAAGAAGAAAACTAAGGCTGCAAGCGATAGCCCTTGTATTAATGTTATTTCATGCATTTAAAATTCCTCGTCCAGATAAAAACCCTGTAAATAACGATGGTTAAAATCGTTTATTATCCGGGAATATTTTCTTTCTGATCTCCAGGCACATCCTGGATAAAAATATTGACGTGATTTTTCTGAATAAACTGGAGATCTGCCAGGTCTTGTTCATCGACGTAAACCTTGCTGCTGATCTGTTTTTTCCCTTCAGAAAAATGCATATTCCCAACGTTGACATCTTTGAGGAGGACGCCACCTTCAACCAACTTCCTAACGGTGGAGGGAGTACGGCAGATCAGAAATATTTTCTGATGTGGCGCAGCTTTGGAAATAATATTTATCGTCTTTTCAATGGTAAAGAAGCGGATGCCAAAGCCGTAAGTTTCCGCTGTCATTCCCATTAATTTTTGCTGGATATCATCGTTTGCGGTTTCATCATCAACGACGATAAGAAGGTTTGCACCAATGGTGGATGTCCAGGTGACACCTACCTGGCCATGTACCAGTCGATTATCAATGCGTGTTAATAAAATGTTTGGGTTACTCATAAGTTAAATTCCTGTCGTGATTATTCCATTAATGTTACGTAAGAATATTATTGAGTTATTGTTTTTTTCATAATTCATTGAATGAAAAAGATTTTTTCTCCCGGTAATAATTGTTTAATTAAAAACGGATTTAATTGTTTTCAAATTAAAATAATGGGCGGTTTTGTTCAATTAAAAAAATATATTATTTCGGATTTTCTGTGGCATATTTATGTGCAGAGCCACAAACATTAATTTTATTTCTGATAATAGTTTTCATCGCATCCATTCCCACGCGCATGTAATAGCGGGGATCGTTACCTTCCGGATTCTCGGCAAACCATTTTTTCACCGCGTCAGCAAAGGCGATTTTTAGTTCGGTTGCGACATTTACTTTGCACACACCCAGTTCGATGGCGCGTCTGACGTATTCGTCCGGCACATCGCTTGCGCCATGCAGAACCAGCGGAATATCCACAACTTCACGAATTTCAGCCAGGCGCTGGAAATCAATTTTTGGGCGCTTGGTATAAAGCCCGTGTGCCGTGCCGATGGCAACCGCGAGGCTATCGATACCGGTGAGTTCGACGAAACGGCGTGCTTCTTGTGGGTCGGTCAGGAAGGCGCTTTCTTCGTCGACATCCATATCGTCTTCCACACCGCCGAGGCGGCCTAGCTCTGCTTCCACGCTGCAATCATGGCGGTGGCAAAAATCAACCACTGATTTCACCAGATGCACATTTTCTGCAAGTGGGAAATGGCTGCCGTCGATCATAGCGCTACGCACCCCCGCATTTACTTTGTGGCTGATATCGGCGAGCGATTCATGGTGATCAAGATGCAGTGCCAGTGGCATGTCGTAGCTTTCAGAATAGGCTTCGCATAATGCATAAATCTCTTCAAAAGCGATATGTTTGAAGGTACCTGGGGTACCCGCAAGAATCACCGGTGACTGCATTTCTTTGCAGACTTCTAAAATTGCCTGAATAGTTTCTGCGTTGTGAATATTGAATGCGGGAACGGCATAACCCCGAGCTTGTGCATCCTGCAGAAGATATTTAGTGGAAATAATACTCATGTTGTTATCCTCTCAGCCTTTCCACGGATGAATAATCACACCCTGCACAACACGGTTTACCGTGCCGCTGGCAGAAGGCGAATCAGGGGTAATACCGGCTTTGATTGATTCCGTGAGCGCGAAAATCTGCGCATACATCAGGAAACAAAAAGCCTGCTCGACGTCGATGAAATCGCGGGAAGGTGATAGCCAGATGTGTGGCCCTTTTTCCACTTCCGCGCAAGGTGAGGAGCAGATAGCGACTATGCGAAGAGCTTGTTGGTCACGGTGCAACTCAGCCAGCAAATCAAGGTCATACTGGCGTGTGTATGGATGGCTTGAAACCATGACCACAACTAACGTTTCTTTGTTTACCAGTGATTTAGGGCCATGGCGGAACCCGGTAGGGGAGTCATAAAATGCCGCCAGTTTTCCAGCCGTGAGTTCCATAACTTTCAGTGCGGATTCACGCGCTACACCTTGCAAACCGCCACTGCCGAGGTAGACAACCCGGCGGAAAGGCAAATCACCAAACACGCTTTCGCTGAGATTACCCTGTGAAGTAATGATTTCTTCACAGCGGTCAGCCACATCCTGGAAAGTGGTACTGTTGATAACATCCGGTGCAAACACGGCCAGGCAGCTTGCCATCATGGTGGTGATACTGCTGGTCATGGCGAAGCCACGGTCGTGAGTTTCTGCGGGCATTAATAACGCTAGTGCATTGCTACCTGTCTGAGCGTTTTGATACAGGCTTCCGGCTTCATTGCAGGTGATGACCAGGTGGTAGCAGTCACTGACGACCTGGTTAACTAAATCCACTGCAGCCACGCTTTCCGGGCTATTGCCGGAACGAGCAAACGAAACCAGCAATGTGGGCTGAGCTGGCGTTAAATAGTCCAGCGGATTGGTGACGAGATCGGTAGTAGGGACTGCAACAAAGTTTTTCCCGGTGTGGCGTGATAACCACGGCGTAATAATCTCGCCAATAAATGCGGAGGTTCCTGCACCCGTCAGGATAATTTTCAGTGAGGTGTTTTGCAGCAAAGGCTCAAGAAATGCGTTGATGTTGCTACGTAACGTATCGATATTTTTTAGCGATCGGATCCAGCTTTCTGGCTGTTGACGGATCTCTTTTTCAGTCCAGGTTGTTGTGCCGGAAAGACAGGCAGATTGGGTTTCGCTCATAACTCAGTCCTTAGCAGTGCAAGATCATGGGAAGTAGCACAAAACAGAAAAGGACAATCTTTCGTTTTGTTTCATTTACTCAATTTAATGCTTGAATAAAATTTATATAAAAGAAAACGAAAGGTCAATGCAAGAAAAACAATAAAACGAAAAATGTGATCTAGTGAACGGTTGGTTTAATGCAACCTGTTGATTTATATGTATTAACATAAAAGAGGGTAGTGCTGATAAATTAAAAAAGAAAGGAAAAGAAAGGTCTGTCGATCAGGTGACGGCAGATAAAAGAGAGGTGTAATGAAAGAACTACAAAGGAGACGGTAGGCTGTAAATCCAGATGCTGTGCAGCAAAAGCTGTGAGCTCAGTGCAAGCAGATTGGCACTTTTGCCCACGGCGAGTGAACCTCGGTTGCTATCTAACCCCAGTAATTTTGCGGGGTGTAGTGAAGCCATGTGAACAGCGGCTTCACTCAAGGGCGGCAGACTTGCAACCGTGTTCTCATATTCCTTCCTCTACCGCCTCAGCTTCGCGGTGGCGCCCCATTTCATCCACCAGGCTGGTTAATCCGCGATGACCACACTCTAGTGCTTGCAGACGAAACTCTTGGCTGGATAAGCCTTCGCGCTCTAGCGCCATTTCCAGCAGGAGTTGCAGATTGATACCAGTAATCACTTCACGCCCAGGTTTTTGTAATGCCAGGGTTGAAGCCACGCGGAACGGTGTACCGCCAAGCAAATCGGTTAAAAACACCAGCCCATCGCTTTCATCTAATGCGCCAATGGCGTCTTCAAACTGTGATGTGAGTATTGCAGTTGATGAGGTTTCAGGGAAATCGATAGCAATAAACTGCTCTTGTTCGCCAAGAATCTGCTTCATCGCCTTTTCCAGCCCGGAGGCAAAGCCACCGTGGCCACTAAGAATAATGCTTAACATATTGTTTTCTCTCTTTTACAAGTCATCACTTATAGGAGGGGAGCAAACTTTCCGACAATGCCCAACACAACCGTAAAATCAATAAGACGTATAGCACTCAAGCTGCCGCGAACCAGCGCGGACATGCACAAATTATAAACCAATGGTAAGAAGGGGGGCATTAGCTGGTCGACATTGAACACCAACCTGGCCGTGGCTCAGTCGCTCATCAATGCGGCTTAATACAATGTTTGGCATGTTGTTTCCCCTCTTATTATGTTGGGTTTAGTTCGCTGGCTGTGCGCTCTGGCAGGCGCAATGGTACTGGTGCAACACGTCCTGGATATGGTCGATAATCAGCTCATGCGGTGTGGCTGAAATTTTTCCTTCACGGACCCTGGCGTACTGAAGAGGCAGATACTGACTGATCAATGGCAAAGGAATAAATTCACCTGCCAAATTAGTGACAAGATCTGAATACGCCTCATCAATGTCATGATCCGGCCAGTAATAGCGAATGCGATCCGAGTAGCTGTAACCGCGCGCCAGTCGGCGGTCGCTGTCATTGCCGTGATAATGGTGTTTCCAGTATTCAGGGTGTTCAAGCATCACGCTTTCAAGAACATCTCGAAGCCCGGAGCATTTATGTGCCGGGCGTAATTCGCGCTCGATAGCGGCTAATGAAAACAGTGCTTCACGCAGTGCAAAGGTCAGCGCTGGTCCGACTTTCAGAATCGCAAAGTGGTTTTGTACCAGTTGCTGCAATGCCTGTGGCGTCTGGTAATCGGTGGAATGCGCTTCAAACACCATGGTGTCGAAAGCTTCAATCATCTGGCTTAAGAAAAGTGATTTCTCAGGTTGGTAGTCAATAACCTGCGTGTGGTCGAATTCCACACCTGGCTGGACAACCAGCCCGATAATGCGTGGCCACAAGTCACTCAAACCTTGTAATTCAAACGCATGGCGATGGGCTTCGAGCGTTGTTTTTGCAGCCTGTGGTGTAGTGACAGCGAGTTCTGCCAGCGTTTCGTGCGCGCCACCAGGGACTGGAACTTCAGTGCCGATAACGTATACCAAATCGGAAGCACCAAATTTCTCAATACAGGTTTGTTCTGCAATCTTTGCCAGCCGGGCGGCACGCATGGCAACAATGGTATCAGTCAACGGAACCGGGTCATCTGCGCAAGACATGCTGCAATCCAGGTGGATCTTTTTGAAACCTGCCGCGACATAGCAACGGATGAGCTCGTCCGCGTTACGCATGGCTTCTTCTGCGGGCAGAGCCTGCCAACGGTTCGGACCCAGGTGATCGCCCCCCAGAATGAGTTGCTCCCGTGGGAAGTGGTATTTATCTGCCATTTGTTCGACAAAACCACGGAAGTCTTCCGGTGTCATTCCGGTATAGCCGCCGTGTTGATCGACCTGATTGGACGTTGCTTCTATTAATAAGAGAGATTTTTCGTCCCGGCTATGGCGCATCGCCGCTTCGAGAACTAACGGGTGAGCAGAACAAACGGCAAAAATGCCACATCGTGAATCCTGTTTATGGTCGGCCACAAACGCGGTTAAATGTTTCACTTTCCTCTCCGTATGGGTTGGCTATCTGTTTGTCTTTCGATTTGTTTCATTTAATAGTGGTGTATCGTGCGATAAAAACAAAACGAAAGATAATGGAATTGAGATCTGTTTCGCAAAAGAAACATAATGAAAGGCTATTTGACACAATGGCAGTGAATGCAGCACGCGATGTAAAGGCTTGCTTTCCGTGAAAAGAAAGGTGTTAATAGACGAAGTGAAATGAAACGAAAGGTTTTATGAAAGGATCATGTATGAATAATACCGACGCAGCAACGGACAAGCGTGTAACAGGTACAAGTGAAAGGCGTGAGCAGATCATTCAGCGTCTTCGTCAACAAGGAAGCGTGCAGGTTAATGATCTATCATCATTTTTTGGTGTCTCGACGGTGACGATCCGTAACGATCTGGCTTTTCTGGAAAAGCAGGGCGTTGCGGTGCGAGCTTATGGCGGGGCGCTAGTTTGCGATTCGGGAACTGCTGCGGTTGAACCGACCGTTGAGGATAAAAGCTCTCTGAATACTTCGCTCAAGCGCAGCATTGCGCTTGCAGCGGCGGATCTCATCAAACCAGGCCATCGCGTCATTCTTGACTCAGGTACCACCACTTATGAGATTGCGCGTTATATGCGCCACCATAAGGAAGTGATTGCGATGACCAACGGCATGAACGTGGCGAATGCGCTGCTTGAAGCTGAAGGGGTGGAGTTACTGATGACCGGTGGGCACCTGCGCCGCCAGTCGTTGTCATTTTATGGCGATCAGGCCGATCAATCTTTGCAAAACTACCACTTCGACATGCTGTTTCTGGGCGTTGATGCCATCGATCTTGAGCGCGGTGTTAGTACCCATAACGAAGATGAAGCGCGTCTAAACCGCCGGATGTGTGAAGTGGCCGAGCGTATTATCGTGGTCACGGACTCCAGTAAATTTAATCGCTCCAGCCTGCATAAAATCATTGATACCCAACGCATTCATATGGTTATCACGGATGCAGGTATTCCTGAAGAGAGCCTGAATGGTCTGCGTAAAGGCGGCATTGAAGTGGTATTGGTTGGGGAATAAAAGCTAATCGGGTTAGGGGGCGATGAGCATGGGAATGGAAACTAACTGATTTTATTAACAATTTCTCCAGTTATTCAGGCTGCATACTAATGCAGCTCTGAATATTGTTAATATACGGCATATGATGAAAAATCGTTAATAACCGCCGGCACCGCACTTCGATTTATACCTCTTATTTGTATCTAATTATCCATGTCTTCACATAATTCAAAGCCATCTTCAATCAATTGACTGAGGCTATTTTTCTCATGCATTGTTACAAGGAGATTTTTAGTTGCGCGGGTGAAACCGACATACAATCTGCGAACATGATCGGTGAGATCTTCATCTTTACCAGTCATATGGCTGGAACCCACCATTGCTACAGCTTTAAATTCAAGTCCTTTGCTGCTCTGAATCGTGACAATGCAAATGACATCGCTTACTGGATTGTAATTTTTCTTGCTGTTTGAGTCCCTGAGATGTGCATGAGGAATATCATTTTCCTTAAGTACTCTTTCAAAATAATCCCCATCCTGATGGGTTGTGCAAATAATGGCAATATCGTTCCATGATTTAAGTTTTTCTTTTTGGGATTTGATCCATTGAACAACATATTTTCCTTCCTCTATTTGAGATGAAAAAATCTGAAGCTCAGGTGGCTCACCTGTGGTACCTGCGGTTTCTGGATCTATAAAACAATGTTCGCCTTCATTTTTGCTTTTTAAGTGGGCACCAGCAAAGTTATAGGCGAAGGATAATATCTCTCTGGTGTTGCGATAGTTTATACGAAGGATTTGTGTTCTTCCTTTCGCCTGAATCCCTACACTTGCCAGCGAAAAATCAAGCGTGCCACTTTTCTGATAAATAGTTTGAGCATCATCATAAAGGAAGAGTAAATGCCCATTTTCTGCATCTGTCATTTTCGATAACAGGGATAACCATTCAGGCTTGAAGTCATGGCCTTCATCAATGAGAATGGCACCATATTGCTGAGTTGGAATACCACCACGGTCAACCTCTGCAATTACATCTTCGACATGCTGCTCATAGGCTTTTCTGCTTGGGTCCGATTTTAAATTAGCTTTCGAGAATTGGTTTTTGCACCAGCCATGAAAATGCACTATTTCAACTCGGTTACCTAATCCGGCTGCAGTAATCCTTCCCCTCAGACTAGCTGCCAATGTGACATTGAAGCAGACGACTAAAATAGGCGTCGTTAATTCTTCAGCAAGATATAAACAACGATAAAGTAATATTACTGTTTTACCCGATCCTGCAACACCATGAATAATTCGATGTCCATTCCCCATGCTTCTGGCTAAGTCTTCTTGATGGATAGACATCACTTTCGTCATTTCCGCAACCTGAACGGGTACTTGAGGAAAGAGCTGAATCTTCAAGTAAATCCATTTGGGAGTGGTTAAGTCGCACTTCAGGATAAATATGCCAACGCATACGATCAACTTGCTCTGTTGATAAACTATCCTTAAGTGAATATGGCAGATTATTCCAAAGTTTTGTTGCTAATAATGCAGGGTCATTAATTTCATCACTGCAAATAATCATGTGAGGAGGCAATACATTATTTTGCTCCTCAATTGTTAAAGCCGCATCCAGTTGCTTACGGGTTATAAAGCTGAAAAACACGGCATAACCATAAGGGAATAGTGGCTTTCCTGCGTATTTCCCTTCCTGGAAAACAAGCTGATTATCTGAGGCAAGTGTATTAATAGCTGTATAAGCGTATTGCCTGACTTGTTCTAAGGGATTGCCATAGGACTCTAAACGTTCATTACGTAAATACTTTACCGTTAGCTTGTCTATCTCTTTGATATTGTCAATTTTCCAGTCCTTCACCTCCAAAAAGAACATCCCCCTGTCGGGATTGAGCACAATAAAATCTGGATAGCGCTTCTGCGTTTTACTGCCTACCCATACGTCATACCAACAGAGACAATTATCGGAAAGAGTGGACTCCAGTTTCCTGCCGAGTCTTTTTTCTCCAGATGTTATTTTTCCTGAGCAACTACTTAGAGAGGGAATTAACTTGGCCATACTATTCCTTTGGGTTGTAACATCCTGAAAGTAAATCATTATAAGCAAATGTGGAGTTCTTTCAGAAGAAAAAAGGAATATCAGGAGGTAGATCATAAAAACAACATATGGAAGTAACGATATATTAATTTTAGGTTTTCTTGTGGGGATCCATCGGCGTTTCTCCACTCCAGATCTTCACCACAAATTAAACAAATGTGCCAGCGGTTAGATCGCCATTTCTTCCACCACCCTGGCGGTAGAAATGGCGGTAGAAATAGTTTTAATTGTTAACGTAGTGGATGGCATTTTTACCTAAGCCTGCGACAACTTATATCCCCGCAGTCGACTCACGCTCAGCGCAATAGCTAACACCGTCGCAACCACCGCCATCCACAAGCTGAAATGCACGGCGCTGTTTTGCGCATAAATCGACATCATCACACCGACAAACGCGGCGCCCAGGCACTGCCCGAAGGTGCGCATGATTGCCAGAACACCGGATGCATATCCGCTGTTTTCCCGCGAGGCATTGGACAACATTTCTTTGTTGTTTGGACTTTGAAAACAGCCAAAACCTATCCCGCAAATCAAACTGCGCAAACAGATATCCCACGCTTGAGCGTGTTCCGGAAGCATAGCCAGCAATGTCAGGCCAATGGCGAAGATACACAGCCCTGCTGTTGAGATTATTGCGGCTGAATATCGGTCTGCAAGGCGTCCGGCATGAGGTGCCGCCAGAATAATCCCGATGGGCCATGGCGTGAAAAGCAGTGCTGAAACCAGTGCGCTGTAACCGTAAACGCTCTGAAACAGAAACGGCAGGGCAATGAACGTGATGCCCTGGCTGACAAAGGAGGCCAGCGAAGTGAGTGCTGCCAAGGAGAACCGTGAAGAGGCAAAGATATTGAGCGGAAGCAATGGCTTAGTCACGCGCTGCTGAACCCAGATAAATGCAAGGCCGGTGAGAATCGCGATGCTCGCGAAAATCACCGCAGTGGTCAGGTCGCCGTTGCCGGGATGGGTAAATGCATCTGCGGCCATAATCAATGCGCCTAACGCAACTGCCGAAAGTAAGGCTCCGGCATAATCGAATGGTTCGCGTTTTAACGCCGGGTTATTGGGAATAACACGCAGCGTGAGTAATAAAGCGATAATGCCCAGCGGAATATTAATCGCAAACAACCATTGCCAGCTCAACGTGGAAAGAATCGTGCCTCCCAGAATCGGCGCGATGGCAGTGCTAGTGCCAATCAGCAGAGCATTGAGGCCAAGTATTCGCCCCAACAGGCGATTGGGAAAAACTGAGCGCAGTATCGCCGGGCCAATACTTAATGTTGCCGCACCACCAATACCCTGCAAAACCCGCATGATAACTAACATATCCAGTGAGGATGAGAGCGCACATCCCACAGAGGCCAACGTGAAAAGGCCAAGACCGAAGGCGAAAATCGAGCGAAATCCGATGCGGCTGGACAGGGCGGCAAATATCGCCAGTGTCATCGCCGCTGATAATAAATATCCGTTGGAAACCCAGACTGTGGCACCCAATGAAGCATCGAGTGAGCGGGCGATTTGCGGCAAGGCAATGTTGATCATCGAGCCGTCAAACACGGCCATGGTCGTCATGGTCATGACGGCGGCCATCGCTAAGCCGCGCTCACGGCCAGGCAAACCTTCATCGCCTGGCTGGTCGGAAAATAGTGCCATTTTTTAATTCTCTCGCTTGGGTGTGCCAGAAATATAGCTGCACTGGAGATAAGGCGGAAGGCGCAGCATTTGCATTAATAACCTGCACCAAACGCCTTCTCTCATTTCAACGCGCGCGCTACTATTGAGTTTATGACTGAACCCGATCTGAACTTACTTATTGCTCTTGATGTGCTTCTGGCCGAAGGAAGTGTGGCAGGGGCTGCGCGTCGTCTGGGGTTAAGTGCCTCGGCAATGAGCCGAACACTAAGCCGCCTGCGCGACACCACTGGCGATCCGCTACTGGTGCGGGCTGGGCGTAATATGGTGCTGACTCCTTATGCGGAAGAAATCCGCGAGCGCACGCAAAATGCCGTCTTTGAAGCCCGAGCGATACTGCGCCCGTCATCGGATGCTTTTAATCTTGCAACACTTGAGCGCAGTTTTACCCTGCGTACTAACGCCGGATTTATTGAGATATTCGGTGCTGCGTTGATTGCTGCGGTAGCCGCCGTTGCGCCGTTGGTCCAACTGCGCTTTATGCCCAAACCAGAGAAAACAGCAAAGTATCTGCGTGAAGGTTTAATTGATCTTGAGATCGGTGTACCTGGAGAGATGGGACCAGAAATACGATTAACGGCGCTTTATCGGGATAAGTTTGTCGGCGTGGTACGAAAAGGCCACTCGCTTGAGCAAGAGGATGATATTACTGCTGCGAAGTATGCCGATTTGGGGCATGTGGTGGTTTCCCGTCATGAACGAGGAACTGGACCGGTTGATGTGCTGCTGACAGAGATGAATTTACAACGCAAAATTGCGGCAATGGTGCCGGGGTTTCCCGCGGCGATTGCGGTGGCTCAGGCATCGGATTTAGTGGCGTTGGTGCCAGCTACATTCCTGCTGAACCAGCCGGGGTTGAATGGCAATTCAGGGGAGGCGAGGCTTTATGTTTTTGAGCTGCCGGTGAAAACCAATGAGATTACGGTGTCTTTAATGTGGCATCCGCGCTCGGAAGCAGACCCGGCACATCGCTGGCTACGGCAGTTAGTGTTGAAGGTTTGCCGCGAGAAAGTGCCAGGGTGAGGCAATCATTGCCGTAATAAGAATACCCAAAATAATTCGAGTTGCAGAAAGGCGGCCAAGCCGTAAGACCCCGGGAGCATAGTAAACTATGTGACCGGGGCGCACGGGTGCAGCCAACGCATCTGCAGCTTGAAGTATGATGGGTATCAGGTCACTGGTGCTGGGTTGAAAACGGCGAGCGCGTTATGCAATCCCCACTGATCCGAGAACGTTTTCTTACGGCCACTCGCCACATCAAGAATAAATTTGAACAACTCCCAGCCGACGTCCTCAATGGTCGCTTCACCGGTGGCGATAGTGCCCGCGTTGATATCCATTAAGTCATACCAACGGTTGGCCAGTGCGGTACGGGTGGCCATTTTAATCACCGGAACTGCCAACAAACCGTATGGCGTACCGCGACCGGTCGTGAACACTTGCACCGTGATGCCGGATGCCACCTGTTGGGTGCCGCAAACGAAATCGCTCGCCGGTGTTGCGGCGAAAATCAGGCCGCGTTTGGTTGGACGCTGCCCTGGGGAAAGCACCTCAACAATGGCGCTTTGGCCTGATTTAGCAATTGAACCGAGTGCTTTTTCCACCACGTTTGCCAGGCCACCTTTTTTGTTGCCAGGCGACGGGTTAGCGCTACGGTCTGTTTTACCCATATCAAGATAGTTGTCGTACCATTCCATCTCTTCGAGCAGGCGCTTACCCACTTCTTCGTTGATGGCACGCGGTGTTAGCAGGTGAATAGCATCACGTACTTCGGTAACTTCAGAGAACATCACCGTTGCACCACAACGCACCAGCAGGTCAGAAGCGTAGCCCACAGCTGGGTTCGCGGTTACGCCGGAGAACGCATCGCTGCCGCCACACTGCATACCGACAACCAGATCAGACGCCGGGCAAGTTTCGCGTTGGCGTTGGTTCAGTTTGACCAGATGGCGCTCAGCAACGTTGAGAATGTCATCGACCATCGATTTAAAGCCGACGTGGTGTTCATCTTGCAGACGCACAATGCTGGCATCGCCAACATTAATCGACTGCACGTCATCGGTGCCTTCCAGCAGGCGCTCTGGCTGCAATTTTTCGCAACCCAGGCCGATGACCATAATCTCACCGCCAAAGTTCGGATTCAGAGAGATGTTATGGATGGTGCGAATAGGAATGACTGCCGCAGGGGCGTTGATCGCCACACCGCAACCGTACAGGTGATTGAGGCCGACCACGCCGTCAACGTTCGGGTAGCGCGGCAGCAAATCACGTTCAATAATTTTGATGACGTAATCGACCACGCCCGCGACGCAGTGAACGCTGGTGGTGATGCCTAGCAGGTTTTTGGTGCCGACGCTGCCGTCAGCGTTGCGATAACCTTCAAAAGTATAACCTTCCAGTGGCGGCAGTGGCTCAGGTACTTTCGTGGCTAATGGCAAAGTGTGGAGCGGTGGCGCTTTTGGCAATTCCACTAATGATTCGTCAATCCAGCTACCGCGTGGAATATCACGTACCGCGTAGCCAATCACTTCGCCATAACGAACAATTTCGCCATGTGCCGGAATATCAACCAGTGCTGCTTTGTGCCCTTGCGGGATATGTTCGATAAGTTCTAACCCATCCGGAAAACGGGTGCCAGCTTTCAGCCCATTATCATTAACAATAATAGCGACATTATCTGTCTCATGAACCTTTATATAAAACGACCCCGGTGGTTGTTGTTTAATTTCTATATTTGACATTGTCGCTATTCTCCAGAATCAACACTGAATGTTAATTAAATATTTTTCTAATCGTGATTGTCTCACAAGCTAAATAAAGAATGTCAGGACGTGGGAAATAAAAATGTGACGTTGATCACTTTATATTGTGACGCTTGATGCCAGAGGGTAGGCAATCGACAAATCTGTGCAATACGCCCCACAAAGATGTGCATAAGTTTAACTATTTGGCTTTTTAAATGTTATCTATTGTGCATATGCCTAATGTCCATTCGTTCTGTGCTGGCTATACTGTGTTGCGAATGACAAACACCAGGTTAATTTCAGTTAGCGGTATTATCCCGAAATATATTTGTGAAATATCGCTTTCAAATAAATAAAAAATCCTTGAATTAAGTACCCGCAACAGAGGATGTAGAAAATGATGTTAGATACAGCTGTGGAAGCAAAAAAAGGGAAGCACACCCGATACTTAATATTATTAATTATCTTTATTGTGACGACGATTAACTACGCCGATCGCGCCACACTCTCTATTGCGGGTACTGAAGTTGCTAAAGAATTACAGCTCAGTGCCATCTCAATGGGCTATATTTTCTCCGCATTTGGTTGGGCGTACCTGCTGATGCAAATCCCTGGCGGCTGGCTGCTTGACCGCTACGGCTCGAAGAAGGTTTACACCTACAGTCTGTTCTTCTGGTCTCTGTTTACGTTCATGCAAGGCTTTGTTGATATGGTGCCGCTGGCATATGCGGGTATCTCCATGTTTATCATGCGTTTTATGCTCGGATTCTCGGAAGCACCATCGTTCCCGGCAAACGCCCGTATTGTGGCGGCCTGGTTCCCGACAAAAGAACGCGGCACAGCATCAGCGATTTTTAACTCCGCACAGTATTTCTCCCTGGCGCTGTTCTCTCCGTTACTCGGCTGGCTGACCTTTGCGTGGGGTTGGGAGCATGTATTTACCGTGATGGGCGGCATCGGTTTCGTGCTGACTTTCCTGTGGGTGAAGTTTATCCATAACCCAACTGACCACCCGCGTATGTCTAAAGAAGAACTGGACTACATTACCGCAGGTGGCGCAGTGGTTGATATGGACCACAAAAAGCCAGGCGCAGTGGTAGAAGGGCCAAAACTGCATTACATCAAACAGTTACTGACTAACCGTATGATGCTGGGCGTGTTCTTCGGTCAGTACTTCATTAACACCATTACCTGGTTCTTCCTGACCTGGTTCCCGATTTACCTGGTGCAAGATAAAGGCATGTCGATCCTGAAAGTAGGGATGGTTGCTTCAATCCCGGCGCTGTGTGGCTTCGCAGGTGGTGTGTTGGGTGGCGTATTCTCTGATTCGTTAATCAAGCGCGGTTACTCACTGACCGTTGCTCGTAAGATACCGATTGTTCTCGGGATGCTGCTTGCTTCAACCATCATTCTTTGTAACTACACCGAAAGCACGGCTCTGGTTATCACCCTGATGGCATTCGCTTTCTTCGGTAAAGGTTTTGGCGCGCTGGGCTGGCCGGTTATTGCCGACACCGCACCAAAAGAGATGGTTGGTCTGTGTGGTGCTGTGTTCAACGTGTTCGGTAACGTTGCTTCTATCGTGACTCCACTGGTGATTGGTTACCTGGTTTCTGAACTTCACTCCTTTAATGCAGCGCTGATCTTCGTAGGCTGTTCGGCGCTGATGGCAATGGTTTGTTATCTGTTCGTAGTTGGTGACATTAAACGTATGGAATTGCAGAAGTAATTAACGCAACAGATAACCTGATAAATAAGGGCAAAAGATGAATACCAATGTTTTCCCCAATAAATTCAAAGCGGCGCTGGCGGCAAATCAGATTCAAATAGGTTGCTGGTCTGCGCTGGCAAACCCAATCAGCACCGAAGTGCTGGGCCTGGCCGGGTTCGACTGGATTGTGCTGGATGGCGAACATGCGCCAAACGATATCTCCACTTTTATTCCGCAATTGATGGCGTTAAAAGGCAGTGAAAGTGCCGCTGTAGTTCGCGCACCGACCAACGACCCGGTGATCATCAAGCGCCTGCTGGATATCGGTTTCTATAACTTCCTGATTCCGTTTGTTGAGACTCAGGAAGAGGCGGTGCTGGCGGTCTCTTCAACCCGCTATCCACCTGAAGGGATTCGTGGCGTGTCCGTTTCACACCGCGCCAATATGTTTGGCACCGTGCCGGATTACTTCGCGCAGTCCAACAAGAACATCACGATTCTGGTGCAAATCGAAAGCCAGCAGGGCGTGGATAACGTTGATGCCATCGCTACAACCGACGGTGTGGATGGCATTTTCGTTGGGCCAAGCGACCTGGCTGCGGCATTAGGCCATCTGGGTAATGCTTCACACCCGGACGTGCAGCAATGCATCAAACACATCTTTGCTCGCGCTAAAGCGCACGGTAAACCAGCCGGCATTCTGGCACCAGCTGAAGCCGATGCGCGCCGTTATATGGAATGGGGTGCGACCTTTGTCGCCGTCGGTAGCGACTTAGGTTGCTTCCGCGCGGCAACACAGAAACTGGCTGATTCTTTTAAAAAATAACTACCACCTAAAGAGAGAGACTGAATTATGACACTGAAAGTTGGGTTTATTGGCCTGGGCATCATGGGCAAACCAATGAGTAAAAACCTCATCAAAGCCGGTTATTCCCTGGTGGTTGCCGACCGTAATCCCGAGGTGATTGCTGAACTTATCACCGCCGGTGCAGAAACTGCTGCAACACCGAAAGATATCGCCGAGCAGTGCGATGTGATTATCACCATGCTGCCAAACTCCCCACACGTGAAAGAAGTGGCGTTGGGTGAGAACGGCATTATTGAAGGCGCGAAGCCAGGCACTGTGGTTATCGACATGAGTTCCATCGCTCCGCTGGCGAGCCGCGAAATCAGCGAAGCGCTGAAAGCAAAAGGCATCGATATGCTGGATGCGCCGGTGAGCGGCGGCGAGCCAAAAGCGATCGAAGGCACGTTGTCTGTGATGGTTGGCGGCGACAAAGTAATTTTCGACAAGTATTACGACCTGCTGAAATCCATGGCCGGTTCCGTGGTGCACACCGGTGATATCGGTGCGGGCAACGTCACCAAACTGGCAAATCAGGTGATTGTAGCTTTGAACATTGCTGCGATGTCTGAAGCGCTGGTACTGGCAACCAAAGCGGGCGTGAATCCTGAACTGGTATTCCAGGCGATTCGTGGCGGCCTGGCGGGCAGCACCGTTCTGGAAGCAAAAGCGCCAATGGTGCTGGATCGCAACTTCAAGCCAGGTTTCCGCATCGACCTGCACATCAAAGATCTGGCAAACGCGCTGGATACTTCTCACGGTGTGGGCGCTCAATTGCCACTGACCGCCGCCGTAATGGAAATGATGCAAGCGCTGCGTGCAGATGGCCACGGTAACGATGACCACAGCGCCATTGCGTGTTACTACGAAAAACTGGCGAAAGTAGAAGTCAGCAAATAAAAGAGATGGGCACCTTTCGGTGCCCGATTTTCTCGGCACTTTTTTGGCATGGACACATTATGAAAATCGTAATCGCACCCGACTCTTATAAAGAAAGCCTCTCGGCGGTTGATGTGGCTAAGGCCATTGAAAAAGGTTTCCGCGAAATATTTCCTGATGCGGAATATATATCGGTCCCGGTTGCGGATGGCGGGGAAGGTACGGTCGATGCCATGATCAGTGCAACACAAGGCAAGAAAATCACCACTACGGTGACCGGGCCGCTGGGCGAGCCAGTTACAGCATATTGGGGTATGTCCGGTGACGGTAAAACCGCGTTTATCGAAATGGCTGAAGCCAGTGGGCTTGCACTGGTGCCAATCGTGAACCGCAATCCTCTAATTACGACTTCGCACGGTACTGGTGAGCTGATCTTACGGGCTCTGGATAACGGTGCGCGCAACATTATTATCGGCATCGGTGGCAGCGCAACTAACGACGGTGGAGCGGGCATGGTGCAGGCGCTGGGCGCGAAACTGTCTGATGCAGTCGGTAAAGAAATTAGTCACGGTGGTGGCAGTTTAATGAGCCTGAACAGCATTGATATGTCAGGTCTCGACAGCCGTTTGGCTGACTGCGTGATTAACGTTGCCTGTGATGTGACGAATCCATTAATTGGTGACAACGGTGCTTCACGTGTGTTCGGGCCACAAAAAGGGGCCGATGAAGCGATGATTCTTGAGCTGGACGCTAATCTTGCTCACTTTGCTGATGTGATTAAAAAAGATTTACGCATCGATGTGAAAAATGCCCCCGGAGCGGGTGCGGCGGGCGGCATGGGCGCGGCATTGATGGCGTTTCTCGGCGCGGAATTGCGTAGTGGAGTCGAGATAGTGACTGAAGCTCTGCGCCTTGAAGAACATATTCACGATTGTTCGCTGGTGGTGACTGGTGAAGGGCGTATGGACAGTCAGAGTATCCGCGGCAAAGTCCCGGTGGGCGTGGCTGCGGTCGCCAAAAAGTACCACAAACCCGTGATTGGGATTGCCGGTTCGCTGACCAGTGATGTTGCTATTGTTCATCAGTACGGCATTGATGCCGTGTTTAGCGTGCTCAATAGTATCGGCACACTGGAAGAAGCGCTGAAAAATGCGTTCGATAATATTTACCGTGCTTCGCGTGATATTGCGGCAACCGTTGAGATTGGGATGAACATCACTCGTTAAGCATGCGTGACATGGAGGGGCAAACCCTCTATAATCCGCGCCGAAGCTGACCAGACAGTCGCCGCTTCGTCGTCGTCCTTCTTCGGAAGGAGACGGGCGGAGGGGAGGAAAGTCCGGGCTCCATAGGGCAGGGTGCCAGGTAACGCCTGGGGGGGTAACCCACGACCAGTGCAACAGAGAGCAAACCGCCGATGGCCCGCGCAAGCGGGATCAGGTAAGGGTGAAAGGGTGCGGTAAGAGCGCACCGCGCGTCTGGTAACAGTTCGCGGCACGGTAAACTCCACCCGGAGCAAGGCCAAATAGGGGTTCATAAGGTACGGCCCGTACTGAACCCGGGTAGGCTGCTTGAGCCAGTGAGCGATTGCTGGCCTAGATGAATGACTGTCCACGACAGAACCCGGCTTATCGGTCAGCTTCAACCATTCAACAAAACGCCCGCACAGTGAAAACTGTGCGGGCGTTTTGTTTATACCCGTCATACTTCGCGCTGCCTCTTTGTTGGCTACGCTCACTCGCCCAAATCGCTTACTGGAGTAAGCTCATCGGGACTTGTTCTCTTGCCGCCGCGATGTAACTTGAATTATTTAGGGCATATATAGAACAATTGCCATAATACGACTCCTGCCATCACCGGATTCCACGCCGCCATGATCAAATCCATCTACATCGACAACTACCGCTCAGTGCGCAAACTTTCCATCGATTTGGGGCGGCTGAACGTGGTTTTCGGTCCAAATGGCTGCGGGAAATCCAATATCTATAAAGCAATCCATTTGATCCACGGCGCGGCGATGGGGCAGTTGTCACACTGGCTGTCTGATGAAGGTGGTATCCAAAAGGTTATGTGGGCAGGCTCCCGCGCCAAAGGGTATGCCAGTGCGCCACGGCGTATGACGCTTGCAGTAGATACCGACGATTTTGAATATGAATTGCAGGTCGGCTTCCCGGACAAATTACCGTACCCCACGATGTTCGATCTCGATCCTATCGTAAAAGAAGAGCAAATCTGGCTGAGTGGTTTTCGCCGCCGACCTTCTTCGTCAATTATGCATCGTCGCAACCAGGCTGTTTTTCTCAACGATGTTAACGGTGAGAAAGTCACGCACGCCGCCACGCTCTACGAGAACGAATCGTTGTTCGGCCAACTTGGCGAGCCACACCTTTATCCCGAAGTTTCCAGCGCCCGCGAAACGCTATGTAACTGGCGTTTCTACCATGAGTTCGATATCACGAAAGGAGCCGGGTTGCGCTTGCCGCAGGTTGGTTATCGTTCGCCAGTGTTAGCGGGTGATGGGCTAAACCTGGCCGCCGCGTTCCAGACCATCGTTGAAATTGGTGATAGCGAGTTACTGTTTGAGGTGCTGGGTGAAGCCTTCCCTGAATGCACATTTTTCTGTGATAACAGTAACGGGCGTTTTCAGATGATGATGCACCGGCAGGGGATTAACCGCCCGCTGGAGTCGGCTGAGTTTTCTGATGGGACATTACGATTTTTGTGCCTGACTGTGGCGTTACTTAGCCCACGTCCACCGCGCTTTATTGCATTGAATGAACCTGAAAATAGCCTGCATCCACAGATGTTACCCGCGTTGGCTCGCCTGATTGCAGAAGCGAGTCGTTACACACAAATCTGGCTCACCAGCCATTCGCCAGAATTGGCCACATTTATTGAAAAACATACGCCGTTTACGCTTTATCAGTTGGGGATTGAGAATGGGGAAACTTTTGTAAACCGTCTTTCCTGAGGGGAAAATTCCCCGGTGCTAGCCGGGGAAGGAGATTAGAGAGTGCCTTCTTCTTCTGCCAGACGTAAATCAGCTTCGCTAACAATCGCTTCCAGCTCGGTCAGCATATCGTCATAGCTCATTTCAGCTTGCGGATTCGTTGCCACAACAGTTGCTGCAACAGCAGGTTGTAGTACTTTCTTCTCGTTTCGTTTTGCTGTTGATTTCTTACTCACTGATGACTCCTGTTTATCCATTGTCGACACTGGTCAGACCGGTAAATCTATCAGCAATGCTCGCAATGGGGTATCTGCGACCAGCGTAATGTTAGCCTCGTCACGGATAAAAGCGCCGTCACCACAGGTAAGCCCTTCTTTTTCTTCAGCAGACGTTACAGCGTGAACCGTACCGTGAATTGATTGTAAATAAGCTCGCGGCCCATGCAACTGGAAGCTCAACTGCTGGCCTTTCTCCAGTTCAATCTGATGAATCCATACTTGTTGGCGCAGTTGTAAGCTCTCTTTACTGCCATCCGGGGAGGCCAGTAATTGTTTTGACCCATCTGTAAGCGTGATTTTCTGAACCAGCGGATTTTCGCGCTCCGGGCAAGCATCAAGCCATAGCTGCATGCGCGTCAGAGAGTGCTCTTTACTCAGGTTATGCTCGCTGTAACTCAGCCCTGGTTGGGTGGAAATGAGCAGTGCTTCCCCGGCTTTAGCCTGAACGTGGTTGCCCTCGCTGTCACGGTATTCCGCTTCGCCTTCCAGAATCAAATTGAGAATATCAACCTTCGGATAGGTGCGTGGCTGGAATGACGCCCCCGGGGCTAACACTTCCTGGTTGAGTACGCGCAACGAAGCATAGCCCAACAATTTCGGGTCGAAATAGTGACCGAAGGAAAACGTATAGCGGGCCTGGAGCCATCCATAGTCCGCTTTCCCGCATTGTTTGGCAGTTCTTGGCGTAATCATAATTTCTTGACCTCTTTTTACACTGTACCCATGGTAAAGCTCTGGACGCTGCATTGTTAGCCAGTTAATCTGCTTGGTATGTTCAAATTTCCTGAATGAGAACGAGATGGCTAAAGAGAGAGCATTGACGCTAGAGGCATTGCGGGTCATGGACGCAATTGATAGGCGTGGGAGTTTTGCCGCTGCTGCTGATGAGTTGGGGCGAGTGCCGTCGGCACTGAGTTACACCATGCAGAAGCTGGAAGAAGAACTGGATGTCGTGCTGTTTGACCGTTCAGGACATCGTACAAAATTTACTAATGTCGGGCGGATGTTGCTCGAGCGCGGGCGAGTTTTGCTCGAAGCGGCTGAAAAACTTACCACTGACGCCGAAGCACTGGCACGTGGTTGGGAAACGCATCTTACTATTGTTACAGAGGCTCTGGTGCCGACGGCGAAGCTGTATCCGCTGGTGGAAAAACTTGCCGGTAAAGCTGACACGCAGCTGTCGATTATTACTGAAGTACTGGCCGGTTCATGGGAGCGTTTAGAGCAAGGTCGGGCGGATATTGTGATTGCTCCGGATATGCATTTCCGTTCTTCATCTGAGATTAACTCACGCAAGTTATATAAGGTGATGAGCGTTTATGTCGCAGCACCAGATCACCCGATTCATAATGAACCGGAGCCGCTATCCGAGGTGACGCGCGTGAAGTATCGCGGTATCGCGGTCGCTGATACCGCACGGGAACGTCCTGTGCTGACCGTGCAGCTACTGGATAAACAGCCGCGTCTTACAGTAAGTAGCATGGAAGATAAGCGCCAGGCATTACTGGCCGGGTTGGGTGTAGCGACGATGCCTTATCCGATGGTCGAGCAGGATATTGCTGAAGGACGGCTACGTGTGGTGAGCCCTGAATACACCAATGAAATTGACATTATCATGGCGTGGCGACGCGATAGCATGGGCGAAGCAAAAGCCTGGTGCTTGCGTGAAATTCCAAAATTATTGAAATGAAAAGAGTGGGCAGCTTTTGCGCTGCTCCACCCTTTTTAAGTGAGTTTGTTGGGTATAAATTATTATTCACTAACGAATCGTGCATCCAGGCGTTTTGGATCCGCGCCGTACTCATTTTCGCCTGGCGTGCCGTTCTGGCAATTAAACGCCAGAATAATCAACCAGCCCACCAACGGTATTAACAGCAGTAACAGCCACCAGGCTGAACGGTCAGTATCGTGTAGGCGTCGAAACTGTACGGCCCAGTAAGGCAGGAAAATCAGTACGCCGTAAACCGTCGTCAGCAGACCTTCATCCCCCGCAATCCGTAGCCCTAACATCTTATCCAGAATGCTTAAAACCACGGTGAGCACAAGGTTGACCAGGATGAACATCCAGAACTCTTTGCGACGTGCACGTCCACTAAAGCCAAGATAATTTTTTAAAACTTTGAAATACCAATCCATTTGTAGCCCGCCTTGATTTTTTATCAATCACTTGATCTGTAAGCGATCTATTTCAAGAATAGCCGTGAATAGATTTTACGTAAATCATAGTTCATATGAATTTTATCAACCCTTGTTAAACCGTTCGTCGCGCCCGTGAGGCTCATTCAAATCCTGAGCGGGGCCAATGGAAATAATCCCGGTAGGGTTAATGGTTTTGTGGCTGCGGTAGTAGTGGTGGCGGATATGCCCGAAGTCGACAGTTTCAGCGATGCCCGGCATTTGGTAGATATCACGCAAGAATCCGTACACATTCAGGTAATCACTAATACGATGTTTATCGCATTTGAAGTGGGTGACATAGACCGGGTCGAAACGTACCAGTGTGGTCCACAAACGAATATCCGCTTCGGTAAGCTGGTCGCCGGTTAAATATCGATGCTGCCCGAGGATCTGCTCAACGCGTGCCAGTGACTCGAATACTTTGGTGACGGCTTCATCGTAAGCTTCTTGAGAGGTAGCAAAGCCTGCTTTATAAACGCCGTTATTAATGCTGTCGTAAATCCAGCTATTTAGCTCATCAATCTGGCTACGTAATGCAGTCGGGTAATAATCCCCAGCGCGAGCACCCTGCGCATCAAACGCGATATTGAGCATACGGATGATTTCAGCGGATTCGTTGCTGACGATAGTCTGCGTTTTCTTATCCCATAAAACAGGTACGGTAACGCGCCCGGTGTAATCAGAGTCAGCTTGTAAATAGAGCTGATAAAGATATTCATGCTGATATAAGCCATCACCGGTAGCGTTTGGGAAGTTATCATCAAACGTCCAGCCATCCTGCAACATGAGCGGGTGAACCACAGAAACAGAGATTAATGATTCGAGGCCTTTTAACGCACGCATGATTAATGTGCGATGAGCCCATGGGCAGGCGAGGGAAACATAGAGATGGTAGCGATCTTTCTCGGCAGCAAAACCACCTTTACCGGTTGGGCCGGGTTCACCATCCGCCGTCAGCCAGCTGCGAAACGCTGACTCTGAGCGTTTGAAACTGCCGCCAGTGGATTTGGTGTCGTACCAGACATCGTGCCAGACGCCATCAATTAATTGTCCCATTTCATTCTCCTCGTGAGCCTTAAAAACAAAAAAGCGAAGGTATTAACCTTCGCTTTTACTTCTAATCAGTATAGAAGCCTTACCAGTTTTTCTTCAGAATACGGTCGATGCTGTATGCACCTGGTCCGAAGATAGCCAGTAACAGGTAACCACCGGCGATGGTGAAGTTCTTCATAAACATGGTTGAGTTCATGCCCTGGCTGAAATCACCGTGGAACAAGAACGCTGTCAGAATCGTGAACACTGCAGTGATAATTGCGGTGGTACGAGTAAAGAAACCGAACAGAATCGCCAGGCCGCCGCCAAACTCAAGCAGAATGGTCAATGGCAATAAGAACCCAGGAACACCCATCGCTTCCATATATTGTTGAGTGCCGGCATAACCGTTAATTTTGCCCCAACCTGCAACGATGAACAGAATCGGCATCAGGACACGAGCTAACAGAACACCTGCATCATCTAATTTTTTCATTTTACTCTCCAGCGAATCTCTTGTGGGTGCTATCAGCCCAGGGATGTTTGTCTTTGCAGTTTCCGGTAGTTACCGGTGACTGCGGTTGATGGGGAGGATAATAGACGTGACGTTAAGGGATTGTTAGCAAGGAAAACTGTCGATGTTTTTCAATATTACTGATTAATAAAAACGCCGCCTGAATAAGGCGGCGTTGGATACTAATGCGATTGTGGCTGTATTGTGTTGCGAATCAGGCGCCACGTACTCCAGGCGCCTAGCCCGCGCCTTGCCCAGCGCATCAGGAAGCTTGGGTGGCGCACTGTCCAGATAGCCATAACGCTGCTGGCGACAACTGCGTACCGGCGTAAGCTAATCAATGTGTTCCAGCTTCTGTCATAAGTCGCTGTCACTTCAAGCCAGTCGCGCTTGCTTGCACTTAAATCCAGCCGTTGTTGCTGAATCTGACTGAGTAAAAATGCTTTGCGTTTATCTAGCTCGCGTTTGCTCATAATTTGTCATCTTCCAGCAACGAGCGGTCATTTTCGAGCTCGCGACGGGTATGGCGCAGCAAGGTGGATTGACGCGATTTACGTAGAGTCCAGATACCACCGATGAAAGCCAGACCCAACAGAACGACTGTTGTCGCGATCATGGCGTTCAGGCGGTATTGCGGCTCGACGGCCCAGAAAACCAGCACCACAAGACTCATTAAGCCAAATGCAGCAAACAGCATGGTTAACCCAAGCATCAGTAGTAACTGGATGAGATGTGCTTTCTCCTCTTCCAGCTCTACCACTGCAAGCCGCACACGTGTTTCCACCATCCCAACGATGATAGTGACAAGGCGCTGGCCAATGCCAAGGACGCCTTTACCTGGACCTTGAGGTTGATGGGATTCAGGCATAATTAACGACGCGTCAGCAGGACACCGAGTACGACGCCAATCGCCGCCCCAATGCCAACACCAGTCCATGGGTTTTCACGCACATAGTCGTCAGCTTTCGCGGCAGCTTCACGGGTTTGTTTAGCAATAACATCACCTGTATCACCCAGGCGTACACGGCTTTCTTTCAGTGCTTTTTCAGCCTTGCCACGTAGCTTTTCAAGTTCGGACTTTGACTTATCCGTCGATGCACTCAGCACCTCTTCAAGGGTATCTGCCAGGGATTTCAACTCAGCGCGCAAATGTTCTGATGTGGTATCTTTTGACATGGTTCTCTCCAGGTGTTTGAGGTTGATCCTTGAACTTAGTAATCACGAGCCTGCAAAGTTTTCAGCTCGTGTTCAGCTTCAGCCAGTTTCTGTTCCCGTTTTGAAATTTTATCAGCATCGCCTTTTTCGCGAGCTTCCTTAAGATCTGCTTTCCGCTCGGTGATTTCAGCTTTTTGTTCGTTGATTTTTTTCTTGTGAGCCGCGCGTAAACTGCTATCGGTGCAGTTAGAGCGAACTTCTTTCAACGCTTTGTTAAGCCCATCGACACGGCTTTGATTCTGGTGTTTCTCCGCATAGCCAATTTCTCGCTGAATATCCTGCTCCTTTTCATTGCACAGCGAGCTCGCATGCGCTGCGGACGTCAGAGACAATAGGGCGATAGCCAATACGGTACGATAGTTCATGATAAAAAACCTTCCATTGTGAATGTACGTTTACCCGCAAGGTTAAGCATACAAAAAGTCCAGAAATTAAACGAATGTGATGATTTGTAGCGGTTTAAGTAAAAACAAGCATAGTCAGGAATTGAGTAAAAACCCAATCCCCATTAGCAAATTAGGATTGCAGGAAAGGGTTAACCGATGCGGATATTTTCGTTAAGCACACGCGTAAGCCATGTGCTGGCACTGTCATCTTCATCTTGCTGAGCGATGACGTAGCCATGTGGCAGCGTTTTATATAACACGGCTTTAGCAGCCTCGCTTTGCGCACTCGAATCAAACTTTATCAATAACGAATTGTTGTCAGGCGTAATACTTTTAAAGCGAATACCGTTGGCATCAAGGTGGTGCCAGACATAAAACCCGTCAGGCATGCTGATGCCTTGTTGGCTGGAGCGAATCTCAAGTGTGGACTCAGTGCGCTGCATTCCAGACCATATTAGTATTGAGGCTGCGGCAATTGCGCCAATCAACATCGTGGCCCTTAGGCCACGAAAAAAATGTGTTTTCATCGTTATCCCTCTTAACTGCGGTTACCGTATTTTTTACGCCAAAGCACAATCAACGAACCGATCAGACCAATTACCAGTAACACGACTGGTAGCAGCATCAGGCAGGACATCAATGCATCTTCATATTTCAGGAATACCGGCGTTTTACCGAGCAGATATCCTAGCGTGGTGAGGATTAGTACCCATAACAGGCCGCTCATCCAGTTGAAGAACTGGAAGCGCGCATTATTCAGACCAGATAAACCAGCAATAGTTGGTAACAGGGTACGAACAAAAGCAATGAAGCGACCAATCAGCAATGCCGATAAGCCATGTTTATGGAACAGGTTGTGCGCACGCTGATGATAATGCGCGGGAAGATGCGATAACCAGTTCTGCACGATTCGCGTGTTACCAAGCCAACGCCCCTGAATATAACTAAGCCAGCAGCCGAGGCTGGCCGCGGTGGTTAACAGTAAAACGGTTTCCGGAAAACCCATTGCCCCTTTGGCAATCAGCACACCGACCAAAACTAACAAACTATCGCCGGGCAGGAAGGCTGCTGGCAGCAAGCCGTTTTCAAGGAATAAAATCATGAACAAGACGAAATAAAGCATGCCAATCATTCCTGGATTGGCGAGCGTTTCAAAATCCTGGCTCCAGAGAGCGTTCAACAGTTGCGAGAGAAGTTCCATTCAGTGTTCCTGGCACATCGGTTAAGACCGCTGATCAAAGTCAGATAAGTAGAGTGCGGCTTTATTCTGTGTGGTTATGCTTGTGTAGTAGCCGCCTACAATCCACCGCTCGTTACCCAGGTTCGCCACAACTCCGTGTGAATGCGACCGGGCAGGTTGTTAGCAAAGCTAACACCGACAGTGAAATTGCATCTAATTGTAACAAAGCTCTGTCTAATGCGTCACAGTATTTGTGCTTTGTTGAGGATTGATTTTGATGAGTCGTAGGGGGGCTGGCGAGGGTATTTACAAACGCTGACACTATTGGTTGGTTTGCTTACCCTCGCGCGGGAAAATGACTATTTTTGACCGTTTGCGGCAGTATCGAGATGAATAACCGGGTTATCTGCAAATAAGTAGCGATCGGCATTGAATTCGAAATCATCGCTGGTTGCATCAAATAACATCTGTTTGGTGTTTTCCAGGTGCTGCCACATTGCCACTTTAGCAGCATGAGGATCTTTGCGAATCAGTGCTTTAAGAATTTGGTCATGATCTTCACACCAGTTATCAGCGGTGCGCTTATCAATATGCTCGTGAAGTTTTTTCCAGTATGGGTTATGGATGCGTTGGCTCCACATTTTTTCTACGATGGCTGCAAGGGCGCTATTTTGTGAAGCTAGAGCAACCTGAGTATGGAAATGAAGGTCCCATTCTGAATCCTGGAAATTGTGCTCATTACGCGCCATTTCCTGAATTTCCATCAGCTTGACGATATCTTGCTTAGTCACTTGAGTCGCCGCGAATTCCGCGATGTTACTTTCAATAAGCTGGCGAGCCTGTAACAGCTCAAACGGCCCGAAACTGGCAAATTCAAACTGGTCATCAGGCAGGTTAGAGTATTTAGCCTGGTTCGCAATAACATGGATTCCGGAGCCTTTACGCACTTCAACGTAGCCTTCCACTTCCAGCATAATAATCGCTTCACGAACCACAGTGCGGCTCACGTTCTTTTCTTCAGCAATAAAGCGCTCTGCCGGGAGTTTTTCCCCAACCAGATAAACACCGTTTTCGATGCGTTGTTTAAGTTCAGCGGCCAATTGCTGATAAAGACGACGTGGTTCCATAACTTCCATCTGTAGCTCCGGGAAAGGTCCTGCGGGTAACCTTATTTGTTATACCACTTTTCAAAGTTCGGCTCCACATTCTAGATACACAAAAGCCGCCCGTGGGCGGCTTTGTAAACAAATTTGAGACACCGATTATGCTATTGCTTGCTTCGGTTTTTGCGAGTCGTTCAACTCACTGATTGGTTTGTTTTGCAGCACTGTCCAGATAACGATAGCACCGAGGATATCGAATACTGCCAGTGCAGCGAACAGTGGGCTGAAGCCAAGTGTATCAGCCAGTGCGCCCACAACCAGAGCAAACAGGGTGCTCGCAGTCCAGGCTGCCATACCGGTCAAACCATTCGCCGTCGCCACTTCGTTACGACCGAACACGTCAGAAGACAGAGTGATCAGAGCGCCAGACAGTGACTGGTGAGCAAAGCCGCCAACACACAGCAGAGCGATTGCAACATACGGGCTAGTGAACAGGCCAATAGTCCCTGGAGCAATCATCAGAATCGCGCCCATGGTCACTACCAGTTTACGGGAAACAATCAGGTTCACACCGAATACGCGCTGGAAGAATGGTGGCAGGTAGCCGCCAACAATACATCCCAGGTCAGCAAACAGCATTGGCATCCAGGCAAACATCGCAATGTGTTTCAGGTCAAAACCATAAGCTTTAAACATGAACAGTGGGATCCAGGCGTTGAAAGTACCCCAGGCTGGTTCAGCAAGGAAACGTGGCAGAGCAATACCCCAGAACTGACGGTTCTGCAGGATTTTCCAGGCGCTCATTTTTTTGCTGTTGTCAGTCTGGTGATGCGCTTCCTGGCCACCGATGATGTATTCACGTTCTTCTTCAGACAGGCGTTTCTGGTCACGTGGGTGTTTGTAGAAAATCAACCAGCACATTGCCCATGCAAAGCTCAGGACACCGGAGATGATGAACGCCATCTGCCAGCTGTGCATCACAATCGCCCAAACCACTAATGGTGGAGCAATCATGCCGCCGATAGAGGAACCCACGTTGAAGTAACCCACGGCGATTGAACGCTCTTTAGCTGGGAACCATTCGCTACTGGCTTTCAGGCCAGCTGGAATCATGGCCGCTTCAGCAGCACCAACGGCACCACGAGCGATTGCCAGGCCACCCCAGCTTCCTGCAAGTGCAGTAGCACCACAGAAAATTGCCCATGCGACAGCAAAGAATGCGTAGCCCACTTTCGTACCCAGTACATCAAGCACATAACCTGCGACAGGCTGCATGATGGTGTAGCAAGCTGAGTAAGCCGCGATGATGTAGGAATATTGCTGAGTGGAAATATGCAGCTCTTCCATCAATGTTGGCGCAGCAGCAGCAATAGTGTTACGTGTCAGGTAACCCAGAATTGTACCCATGGTTACCAGGGCAATCATGTACCAGCGCAAGCCTTGAATCTTTCGCATTTCGAATTTCATCCCGTCTTATAAACAACCGCACATCATGCGGCCGTACGTCCGGCACTGCTGCCAGAGCGTTTGATCTATTAAGGGGTTCATATCCGGGGGTATCACCCGGTACGACCCGTACCTTGCCATATGTAAAAAACTGCCTGTGGCAATTCCGGTTTCCGTACCGTGATGCGCTGTTATTGATGTCAGCGTCTGAAGTAATTCCATTACGTCTGTATTGCGACGGCAGAAAGATAACTTGTCATACAGCTTTAAAAGTTGAGTGATATCACAAAAGTGTCGATCAGCTCACTCCAAGGGGGTAGGGGCTTTCAAGCCAGAACTGGCGCGGGATGCGGCTTTGTTTTAAACACAATATTAACAATAAAAGTGTGGTTTTTGTGACGAATACCACAAAAATCCACTCGGCCTCCAGAAATTGGTGTGATAACTTTATTTGCATTATGCGCAAGCATCGAACTGCTATGAACAGAGGAACCCTACAATGGCCCAGTTTATGACTGAAGATTTTCTGCTTGATACCGAATTTGCCCGCCGTTTGTATCATGAGTTTGCAGCCGACCAGCCTATTTTCGACTATCACTGCCACTTACAGCCACAGCAAGTCGCTGAAGATTACCGCTTCAAAAACCTGTATGACATCTGGTTAAAAGGTGATCACTACAAGTGGCGCGGCATGCGTGCTAACGGTGTGGAGGAGCGTCTGTGTACAGGTGATGCGTCTGACCGCGAGAAGTTCGATGCCTGGGCTGCAACTGTTCCGCACACTATCGGTAACCCGCTGTATCACTGGACTCACCTCGAACTGCGTCGTCCATTCGGTATCACAGGCAAACTGTTGTCTCCAACAACTGCTGATGAAATCTGGAACGAATGTAATGAGTTGCTGGCTCAGGACAACTTCTCTGCGCGCGGCATCATGAAGCAGATGAACGTGAAAATGGTCGGTACGACTGATGACCCAATTGACGATCTGCGTTTCCACCGCCAAATCGCGCTCGATGCGTTTGAAACCAAAGTGCTGCCAAGCTGGCGCCCGGATAAAGCCTTCAACATTGAACAAGCTACTTTTGCTGAATACATGGGCAAACTGGCTGAAGTGTCTGATACCGACATTCGTCGTTTCTCCGATCTGCAAACTGCACTGAACAAGCGTCTGGATCACTTTGCTGAACACGGTTGTAAAGTTTCCGACCACGCACTGGACGTTGTTCTGTTTGCAGAAGCAGATGAAGCGACTCTGGACGGCATTCTGGCTCGTCGTCTTTCCGGTGAAACCCCAAGCGAGCACGAAGTTGCACAGTTCAAAACTGCGGTTCTGGTTTGGCTGGCTGCGGAATATACCCGTCGCGGTTGGGTTCAGCAGTACCACATTGGTGCGCTGCGTAATAACAACCTGCGCCAGTTCAAACTGCTGGGACCTGATGTGGGCTTTGACTCCATCAACGACCGTCCAATGGCTGAAGAACTTTCTCGCCTGCTCAGCAAGCAAAACGAAAACAACGAACTGCCAAAAACAATTCTGTATTGCCTGAACCCACGCGATAACGAAGTGCTGGGCACCATGATTGGCAACTTCCAGGGCGAAGGTATGCCAGGAAAAATGCAGTTTGGTTCAGGTTGGTGGTTCAACGACCAGAAAGATGGCATGGAGCGTCAAATGACGCAGCTGGCGCAGCTGGGTCTGTTAAGCCGTTTCGTTGGCATGCTGACTGACAGCCGTAGCTTCCTGTCATACACCCGCCACGAATACTTCCGTCGCATCCTGTGCCAGATGATTGGCCGTTGGGTTGAAGCGGGCGAAGCTCCAGCTGATATCAAGCTGCTGGGCCAAATGGTGGAAAACATCTGCTTTAACAACGCCCGAGACTACTTTGGCATTGAACTGAACTAATCAGGCTCTGAGGTTGATATGCAATACATTAAGATCCATACGCAAGATAACGTCGCTGTTGCGTTAGTGGACCTGGCTGAAGGTGAAGTGGTTACCGTTGAAGGTGTAGAGGTGACTCTGCGCCAGCCGGTGCTTCGTGGCCATAAATTTGCGCTGGTTACCATTGCGCAAGGTGAGAACGTCGTTAAATACGGTTTACCAATTGGCCATGCTTTGGCGACGATTGAAGCCGGCGAGCACATTCACTCACACAATACGCGTACGAATCTGAACGATCTGGATGAGTATAGCTATCAACCTGATTTCCAGTCTCTGGCAAGCCAGGCTGCAGACCGCGATGTGAGCGTTTACCGTCGTGAAAACGGCTCAGTAGGCGTGCGTAATGAGTTGTGGATCCTGCCAACCGTGGGCTGTGTAAACGGCATCGCGCGTCAGATCCAGAACCGTTTCCTGAAACAGAACAACGACGCCGAAGATATCGACGGCGTGTTCCTGTTCAGCCATCCGTTCGGTTGTTCGCAGTTGGGTGAAGATCACGTTAACACCCGCACCATGCTGCAAAACATGGTGCATCACCCAAATGCGGGTGCGGTACTGGTGATTGGTCTCGGTTGTGAAAACAACCAGGTGAGCGCCTTCCGTGAAACGCTGGGTGAGTTCGATGAGTCCCGCGTGAAGTTTATGGTTTGCCAGCAGCAGGATGACGAAGTGGAAGCAGGGCTTGAGCAACTTCAGGCCCTGTACGAAGTGATGCGTAACGACAAGCGTGAACCAGGCAAAATCAGCGAGCTGAAGTTTGGCCTGGAGTGCGGCGGTTCAGACGGTTTGTCCGGTATTACGGCGAACCCAATGCTCGGTCGTTTCTCCGACTATATGGTGGCTAACGGCGGCACCACTGTGCTGACAGAAGTCCCGGAAATGTTTGGCGCAGAACGCATCCTGATGAGCCATTGCCGCGATGAAGCAACGTTTGAAAAAACCGTCACCATGGTGAACGACTTCAAACAGTACTTCATCGAACACAACCAGCCGATCTACGAGAACCCATCACCAGGGAACAAAGCTGGCGGTATCACCACGCTCGAAGAAAAATCCCTCGGCTGTACGCAAAAAGCCGGTGAGAGCGAGGTTGTCGATGTGCTGCGTTATGGCGAGCGCCTGAAAACGCCTGGCCTGAACTTGTTAAGTGCGCCTGGTAACGATGCGGTTGCCACCAGTGCATTGGCTGGTGCAGGTTGCCATATGGTGCTGTTCAGCACCGGTCGTGGCACACCATACGGCGGTTTTGTGCCAACAGTTAAAATCGCAACCAACAGTGAGCTGGCCACTAAAAAGCCACACTGGATTGATTTTGACGCAGGCAAACTGCTGCACGGCAGCGATATGAATACATTGTTGACCGAGTTTATCGACACTATTGTTGATATCGCTAACGGCAAGAAAACCTGCAACGAGCGTAATGATTTCCGCGAGTTGGCCATCTTTAAAAGTGGCGTCACGTTGTAAGTAGCGTTTCAAGTGCTACCATGAAACGGCATTTTGATATTCGAAATGCCGTTTTTTTTCGCCTCGTTTTTACTCACAAGGATTTGTCATGACCGCGTATTGGGTTGCCCAGGGCGTCGGGGTTCTCGCCTTTGTGGTTGGTATTACCACGTTCATTAACCGCGACGAGCGGCGCTTCAAGCTACAACTGGCGGGTTACAGCGCCATCATCGGTATTCACTTCTTCCTGATGGGTGCAAGCCCGGCGGGTATGAGCGCCGAACTTAACGCAATCCGTACCGTTATCTCCCTGCGTACCCGCAGCCTGTGGGTGATGAGCATTTTCATTGCCTTAACGCTGGGCCTGGGGCTGGCTAAATTTAACCATGCGATGGAGCTGCTACCGATTGCCGGAACCGTGGCTAGTACCTGGGCATTATTTCGCTGCAAAGGGCTGACCACTCGCTGCGTAATGTGGTGCTCCACGGCTTGTTGGGTGACACATAATTTCTGGCTAGGGTCGATTGGCGGAACGTTAATCGAAGGGAGTTTTCTGGTGATGAACGGCCTGAATATTATTCGCTTCTGGCGGATGCAAAGGCGGGGCATTGACCCGTTTAAGGTCGAAAAAGAGGTTCAACAACAAGAGGGATAACTCCCCGCCTCGAAGGGCAGGGAGCTTTGAGAATTAACCGCGTAACGGATTATTGTCTGCCAGACGTGCATCTTCGGCCTGGCAAGCCGCAGCTGTAAACAGCACGTCGGTAGAGGAGTTCAGTGCGGTTTCGCAAGAATCCTGCAACACGCCGATGATAAAGCCGACTGCGACGACCTGCATGGCAATCTCATTCGGAATACCGAACATGCCGCATGCCAGTGGGATAAGCAGCAAAGATCCCCCCGCCACACCAGACGCCCCGCAAGCACACAACGACGCCACAACACTCAGCAGCAGCGCGGTTGGTAAATCAACCGGCACACCCAGAGTATTCACCGCCGCCAGAGTCAGCACGGTAATGGTGATCGCCGCGCCAGCCATGTTGATGGTTGCGCCCAGTGGGATTGAAACGGAATAAGTATCGCGATCCAGATTCAGCTTCTCGCACAGCGCCATGTTCACCGGAATGTTGGCCGCAGAACTACGGGTAAAGAAGGCGGTCACGCCACTTTCACGCAGGCAGGCGAACACCAGCGGGTACGGGTTGCGACGAATCTTGATGAACACCAGCAGCGGGTTAATAACCAGCGCCACGCCGAACATACAGCCAACCAGCACCAGCAGCAGTTGCGCGTAGCTCCACAATGTCTCGAAGCCGGTAGTTGCCAGCGTTGATGCCACCAGGCCGAAGATACCAATCGGCGCAAAACGAATCACCACGCGCACGATGAACGTCACCGCGTCGGACACATCGTTAATCAGGTTTTTGGTGCTTTCGTTACCGTGGCGCAGAGCAAAGCCCAGACCAACAGCCCACACCAGAATCCCGATGTAGTTCGCTTTAAGCAATGCATCAATGGGGTTGGAAACCATGCTCATCAGCAGGCCGCGCAACACTTCTACAATGCCTGACGGCGGAGTGATATCAGTCGCACCAGTGACCAGGTGCAGCGTGGAAGGGAATGCAAAACTGACCACGACAGCAGTCAATGCAGCGGTGAACGTACCCAGAAGGTAGAGCACCAGAATCGGACGGATGCTGGTTTTCTGGCCGTGCTTATGATTGGCGATAGACGCCATCACCAGCATCAGAACCAGCACCGGTGCGACAGCTTTCAGTGCCCCAACGAATAATGTCCCGAGCAGACCGACAGCGATTGCTGCTGGTTTCGAAATTGCCGCTAGTGCGATACCGAGCACCAGTCCGATCAGAATTTGTTTGACCAGACTGCCCTGTGCCAGGCGTTGTAGTAAACCCGGAGATTGTATAGACATGAATAACCTTCCTGTGTTGTATGTCGTCCCATCCTGTGTCGGTACTCTGAGGTACTTTTTTGACCGGATGTAAAGAAATGTGTTTGCCTGGTCGAGTATAAGGAAATGTCGCAGGGTAGTAAGTAGTAATCACTGATTATTTCGGTACAGGCTAGATTTTATAACTAAATATTAACAAATATGTGACATTAGCAACACTTCATGCAGTTGGCGCTATAAAAAGAAAAACCCCGCCATAGACGGGGTTTGAAGGGTTTCGTAGGTCGGATAAGCGATAGCGCCATCTGACAAAAATCTTACTTCGCGAGCTTTTTCTGATCGTTACGGTAGTTCACGATAGCGTTAAGAATCAGAGTGAACGCCAGAATACCGCCCACCACGCCAAGCGAAATTGCGATTGGGATGTGGTAGAAATCGACAATCATCATCTTCACGCCGATAAACACCAGAATCACCGACAAACCGTACTTCAGCATGCTGAAGCGTTCTGCCACGCCTGCCAACAGGAAATACATCGCGCGCAGGCCGAGGATGGCAAACAGGTTCGACGTCAGCACGATGAACGGGTCGGTCGTCACAGCGAAAATAGCCGGGATACTGTCGACCGCGAAAATCACGTCGCTCAGTTCAACCAGAATCAGCACCAGCAGCAGCGGCGTTGCAAACAAAATACCGTTCTTACGAATAAAGAAGTGCTCGCCTTCGATTTTATCCGTCATGCGCAAGTGACTGCGGATCCAGCGCACCAGCGGTTTGTCACCAATGCCGCCTTCATCTTCTTTCGCCAGCGCCATTTTGATACCGGTGAACAGCAGGAACGCGCCGAATACGTACAGCAGCCACTCGAACTGAGAAATTAGCCAACTGCCCGCGAAGATCATAATGGTACGCAGCACAATCGCGCCCAGCACGCCGTAAACCAGCACACGGCGCTGCAAAGCCGCAGGCACGGCGAAGTAGCTGAACAGCATCAGCCAGACGAAGACGTTATCCACCGCCAGCGCTTTTTCAATCAGATAACCGGTAAGGAAGGCGAGAGCTTGCGTATCCGCCACTTCACGGCCTGCTGTCCCGGTGAGATACCACCAGAAGGCTGCGTTAAATAGCAGCGAAAGCGAAACCCAGACCAGGGACCAGACGGCCGCCTGCTTCATGGACATGGTGTGCGAGCCTTTACGCCCCTGAAGAAGGAGGTCGATAGCCAGCATGATGACGACCACGACGGCAAAACCGCCCCACAGTAATGGAGTGCCGACACTATTCATAAAAATTATTCCTATAAAAACAAAAACGGCCAACGTCGGAAGACGCCAGCCGCTAATGCTTGCAACAGGGATCTCGCCTTCCGGCAAGGTCTCACTTACAACACGGAATGGTTTTTTGTATAAAAAGCCATTCGTATTGCTCGGTAACCGGGTGCTTTCACACCGTAATGACGATTAACCGACAATGAAGTTACTCCCCTTTGCGGGTAACAAAATATTACGGATGCTACAATCCGTCAACATGCTGATACCCGGCTTTTACATACCTTTACGCCGGTTGCTGAGTAGAGACATCATCCGCCGGGAATTTCACGCCCGTTTGTGTGCGAATCTCCGTACTCAGTAATGCTGTGGAGCGTGAGGTGATCAACCCTGGATGGTTAACTTCGTTGTCATTGACCAGACGAGCAAAGACTTCGGCTTCATAAAGCATAGTATTAATATGCTGTGGCAGCGTCAGATCCTGTGGTTTGCCGCCGCGTGGAATAAAGGTAATGCGCTGGCATTCAGAAATCTTCTCGATAACTAACGAACCGGCTTCGCCCTGAATCTCGCTTGGAATGGTTGAATCGCTCACTTTTGAATGCAGCAGATTCACATCAAAATCACCGTAATTCATCTGTACCGAACCGTGCGCATCGACACCGCTTTCCAGCAGACTGGCCGTTGCGCGCACCGAATACGGCTCGCCCCACAGCGCCACCGCCGACGCCAGCGTGTAAAAACCGATATCCATAATCGAGCCGTTTGAGAACGCTGGATTAAAGGTATTTGGATTCTCACCATCGAGATAACGCTGATAGCGCGAGGAATACTGGCAATAGTTGAGCAGCACTTTGCGGATCTTGCCAACCTTCGGCAACGCCTGTTGCAGCGCGATAAAGTTCGGCAGACTGGCGGTTTTGAAGGCCTCGAACAGCACGACCTGATTTTCACGCGCGCAGGCAATCGCCGCTTCCACTTCACGCAAATTAGATGCCAGCGGCTTCTCGCAAATCACATGTTTTTTATGGCTGAGGAACAGTAACGTTTGCGGGGAGTGCAGGGAGTTCGGGCTTGCGATGTAAACCGCATCAATGGCATCACTCTTTGCCATCGCATTCAGATCGGTAAACAGATGTTCCACCGGATAGTCACTAGCAAAACTTTGTGCCTGTTCCAGCGAGCGGGAGTAGACCGCGGTGAGTTTATATTTGCCACTTTCGTGGGCAGCATCGACGAACTGACGGGTGATCCAGTTAGTTCCAATAACAGCGAGGCGTATCATAAACGGGTGCTATCTCCGAAGGCGGGGTGTGTTTGAAAGACTATCACGATGTATTGGGAAAACCAGTGTTGGGAGTTGCAGATTTTGTTGGCTTTTGGTTGTACTCATAAGCCTTTATTAAGGCTTATGAGTACAACCAACTGATGATGCGCTGTTTTTTTCAGCACTTAGAACGTAAATGGTAGAATGGGGCTTGCAAGGCGGTCTGTGACAGGTATAATCCCCAACGTTTTCCGCATACCTCTTCGTGCCGAAGTGGCGAAATCGGTAGACGCAGTTGATTCAAAATCAACCGTTGAAAGACGTGCCGGTTCGAGTCCGGCCTTCGGCACCATATGTATGTAAATAGACCTCAACTGAGGTCTTTTTTTATGCCTAAAATCCAGCATTTACCTACCTTTCTCGCTATATTAACTCTCTCAAGGTCAACCGACTTCAACGCACATCTACCAACAGATGTTGGTACAGATGATGGTATTTCCGGTTCGATAATGCTTGTACCAACAGGGAGGGGATAAGCATGGCTCTAACAGATATCAAAGTCAGAACAGCTAAACCAACGGATAAGCAATATAAGCTGACCGATGGCAACGGTATGCATCTTCTCGTCCACCCCAATGGTTCAAGATACTGGCGTCTGCAGTACCGCTTTGCCGGGAAGCAAAAGATGCTGGCTTTAGGCGTATATCCTGATGTGTCTCTTGCAGATGCCAGAGCGCGTCGTGATGATGCTCGTAAGCTTTTGGCAAACGGTATCGACCCGGGAGATAAAAAGAAAAATGATAAGGTTGAACAGGAAGAAGCACGCACTTTTGAGGAGCTTGCTGTTGAGTGGCACGCCACAAATAAAAAGTGGTCGGAAGAACATAGCCGACGAGTGTTAAAAAGCCTGGAGGACAACCTCTTTCCAACCATCGGTAAGCGTAATATTTCCGAGCTAAAAACTCGGGACCTGTTAGCTCCGATTAAAGCTGTAGAACAGTCGGGGCGACTTGAAGTGGCTTCCCGGCTACAACAGCGAACTACTGCAATTATGCGTTATGCCGTACAGAGCGGTTTGCTTGACTATAATCCTGCGCAGGAGATGGTGGGTGCCGTTGCTTCAAGTAACAGACAGCATCGAGCAGCTCTTGAACTGAAACGTATCCCCGAGCTTCTTCAACGAATTGACAGCTATACCGGTAGGCCTTTAACTCGCCTTGCCGTTGAGCTAACCCTCCTTGTCTTTATTCGTTCCAGTGAACTACGTTTTGCCCGTTGGTCAGAGATCGATTTCGAAACATCTATGTGGACAATTCCAGCCGAGCGAGAAGCTATCGAAGGAGTAAAGCACTCGCAGCGAGGCTCAAAAATGCGTACGCCTCATCTGGTACCGCTTTCCAGACAGGCTCTGTCGATTCTCGAGCAGATTAAGACTTTCAGTGGCGATCATGAACTGATCTTTATTGGCGATCACAATCCTCGCAAACCGATGAGTGAGAACACGGTGAACAAATCTTTGCGAGTGATGGGATATGACACACAGGTTGAAGTCTGTGGCCATGGTTTCAGGACAATGGCTTGTAGTTCGCTGATTGAATCGGGATTGTGGTCGAGGGATGCGGTGGAACGGCAGATGAGCCATATGGAGCGTAACTCTGTGCGTGCGGCGTATATTCATAAGGCCGAGCATCTGGACGAGCGCAGGCTAATGCTACAGTGGTGGGCTGATTATCTGGATGTGAATAGGGAGAAATGTATCAGTCCTTATGATTTTTCGAGATGATCTTTATAATCACAATCGGGATTAAAAGTATTAAGTCTATGATTAAAAGTTAAGCTCTTACTTGCATCAACCACAACACTTTTTTATAAACCAAGCATGCCGATGATACGGAGGTGCGTTATGAAAAGTTTCGATATGCAGATTGCTATGGGTATTGTTTCCAGGTCTACAGGAGGGTTTAGTTATGACACCTTGGCTAGGGCATTGATTTCAAATGAAAATATACAAAGCCCTCAAGATCTTCTTGATGAGTGTCGTAGTTTTTGTCTTTCTCTTGAGGAGAAAGGATTGCTGAGGAGATGCCCGAACTGTACGCATATCCAAGATGAATACTTCGAATACATTCCTCATTGACTATCTAACTCATCCCAGAAATTTTTCTGGGATGAGTTAGGCGTTTCTTGCCTCAAGGCCATTTCTGTGAGAGCTTTGTACGGGAATTTTTTTGAGGGTAGGTTGTGAGCCATATCAATCTGATAACGACATGCACAAATGGCAAGCATGGAAATGGTTATAATTCACTGAATTTAAGTGAATATTCTTCTGGGAAAACACCTTCGAATGTTCTTATTCAATCTTGGTGTAGTGCCACAAAAGAAGCTATTTCAAAATCTGCATTTATTCATGTTCAAGATCTTTATAAGGGTGGGCACTGGGCAACTGCAAAATCAATTTGTAATCAATATCCTGTTGATTTATGGGTTCTTTCTGCAGGTCTTGGGCTATTACATTGTAAGGATAAAGTTGTACCTTACCAGGCAACATTTTCAACGGGCTACCAAGAGTCCATTCCTTTGTTTTCTAATGATTTTCATGGGAAGTCCTTCCATCGAACATGGTGGAAAGAAATTACTGAGAGGTCTGTTTTAAAATCTGAACACCCAACATCAATAACTGGGTTGATGAAGGAAAAACCACGAGACTATTTTATCATTTGTGGTTCCCCAGATTATATCAATGCAATTGAGCTTGATATTATTAATGGTCTGGAATATTTGAGTAGCCCAATAAAGCAGGTGTTAATAATCACATCAGGTAAAATAAATATTAGATTAAATGAGTATTTATTAAAGAGTGATAAGAAAATAGCTGATTTTTTGAGCTGTAATATGCTAATGCTTAATATAAGCCTGGCTCAGTATTTTATTAAATTATTTCTACTCAAGCAGTTAAGTGATTTGAGTATTCTTTCGGTCAAACTAACAGAACATTTTATTTCCCTTCCGGAAAGAGAGGTTAGCAAGGGTATTAGACGGAGTCCAGACGACGTAAGTAAATATATATTGAATCTCTTGCAGCAACAGCCAGAAATCAGTGCTACTAAGGCATTACGTGCATTTCGTGATTCTGGAAATTCTTTTGAAGAGAAGCGTTTTCGAACGTTGTTTAAGACTCTCAGTGCCCGTAATGCTTAATGTCCGCACCGTAGATTTGTGATAGAATCCCGCGTTTTTTGAGACCAGACAATAGCGTCACAGGAGAGTAGGTTGTCGAAGCTAAAATACTTTTTCCCGGATAGTCAGGATTTTATCGATCCAAGTTTCGACTTCGTACGAGAAACTCGCAACGAGCATCGCGTACGCCAGCGTGATGATCATTACCCACATGAAGTTTTCCCTCATCCATATGATGGAATGCTGGTTTCAAAAGCGGTAGTGGATGGACTTGGGGGCGGTGAAAGTAAATACACTCGTGCTCAAAGACTTCGCTATTTCCGTAATGGCATGAAGCACTTCTTTCGCTTGCCCGAGAGAATGGAGACTATGGGTGACTGTGGTGCATTTACCTACGTTAATCAGGAAGTCCCGCCCTACCGTGTTGAAGAAGTCATTGAGTTTTACGAGACATCTCGTTTTAACTACGGTGTATCGCTTGACCACATTGTCTTTGGGTATGAAAAACCGGGTGAGTTTTTTACCGGTGATGTTTTGGCTGAATGTCGTCGTCGCCAAGATATAACGTTGACTCTGGCTCATGAGTTCCTCGTCAAAGCAAAAGGCAGTTGTTTTCAGCCCTTTGGCGTCGCACATGGTTGGAGTAAGCATTCATATCGGCAGTCCGTAGAAGCACTGCTAGCAATGGGATATAAGAATATTACTATGGGGGGTATGGTACCCCTTAAAACGACACAAATACTTGAAACATTGGAAGAAATAAAGCCTCTGGTTAAAAGTAATACACAGGTGCATCTATTGGGCATTGCACGACCAGAGAGCTTTGGTGATTTTATAAGCATGGGGGTCACCAGCATCGACTCCACAACACCACTTCAGCAAGCATTTAAAGATCGTAAAAATAACTACCATACGCCTGATGGACCGGCCTATACAGCAGTTCGCGTGCCGCAGTTCGATGCAAATCCGAGTCTAAGCCGTAAAATAAAATCGGGTGTGATCGATCAGGATATGGCTCGCCATTTAGAAAAAGATGCTCTGTACGCTTTATTTGAGTACGACAAAGGGTTGATGCCTTTGTCACAAACATTAGAAACTGTAATGGCCTATGAACGTTTGCATGCTGGTGAAAAAGACGCAGAGAAAATGCGGGCTGACTATGAGCGAACTCTTGGTGAGCAACCCTGGAAGCAGTGTCAATGCAACATATGCAAATCAATTGGTATTAACGTAATTATTTTCCGCGGGGCTGAACGTAACAGGCGTCGTGGTTTCCATAATATTCAGGTGCTGTACAGCCGTTTACAGCGCACATTATCATCACGCTCAGAGGAATTGTCATGAGTCAATATCGTGTTCCTGCCTTGCGAATTAAGCAGGGAGAGGAAAGGCAATTGTTCAGCCTAGCGATCGAAGGTAAACAGATTAGCAAAATTGCGGCGATTTCCAGAATTCGCCGTGGTGAAGAAAGCTTGATTGGTTATCAACGGCCTGAGGTTCGCAATCATATTCGCGAGATTCAGCGCTATATTGAAAGCGCTAACCCCATGATCCCTAATCCAGTCATTATTGCTTTTGATAAGCGGGTTCATTTCGAACCACTGACTGAGAATAGTGATATCGGGCACTTAGTAATTCCTTTCTCGGAAGATGACGATTACGAAAAACCAGGTTTTATTGTTGATGGACAACAACGTACAGCAGCTTTGCGTGATGCTGATATTGAGTCGTTTATGATGCCGGTTTCAGCATTCATCGCAAACGATGCTGAAGAGCAGCGTGAGCAGTTTATGTTAGTGAACTCAACCAAGCCGTTACCGAAAACCCTGCTTTACGAATTGGCTCCGCACACTCATGGACGTCTACCTTCGGATCTTCAATTGCGTAAATTCCCATCTCTTTTGACTCAACGTCTTAACTTTGGAGAGGGGCCACTATCGGGGCGTATTAAGACAGCGACCAACCCAGATGGAGTGATTGCCGATAACTCTATGATCAAAATGATCGATGCTAGCTTGCGTGAAGGAGCACTTTACCGTTTCAGAGATCCTGCTACTGGGCTGGGTGATGAAGCGAAAATGGTCAAATTATTGAATAACTTCTGGTCTGCAGTTGAGGTCGTATTTACTGCAGATTGGGATAAAAAACCGCGTTACTCCCGTTTGCTGCATGGCGTGGGTATTTTGGCTTTGGGAAGTCTGATGGACGAAATTGATCAAGTTCACCAAGAATACCAAGGTGAGCCGGGTTGGACTGAAATCCCTCCAATGAAGCGTTTTGTTGATGAGTTAAACACGATCAAGCATTTGTGTGCGTGGAGTAGTGGTGTTTGGGACTTCGGAAAAGATATTGATGGGCAACCAATTACCCGCAAGTGGAATGAATTACAGAATCTGTCTAAAGATATATCGTTGGTGACGGATTATTTAGTGACCAATTATATAAAAAATGTCAATGCTGGAATTTAGTACATAAGTTAAATTTTAGGCCTCTTATTGTTAATAAGGGGCTTTTTTGTATATAATGAAATAATCCCACTGTGCAATTAATTTGAGATTAACATTGATATATCTTATTGATTTTAATGGGTTAAATTATTATTAGTATTTACGACTGTGAACAATATCACACACATCCTTCTTAAATCCTAACCCTAGCCCATTTCTGTTTATAATTGATCCTGCCTATTATTGGCGTATATTACTTTTCTATGCGTTATGTTTTTCAGTTTTTTTGTAACGCTAGAGTTATTCCCTTCATTACCGAAAAAATACAATGACTACAAAACCCAGTACATTATCAGAAGGTGATCTGGTTACTTCTCCATTGTTTAGTGGGATTGCTAAAATTCTACATTTGTATTCAGCTGAAACGGCTGAAATTGCTTGGTTCGTTTCGCCTCTTGAAAACGAGGTCAACCGGCAGATGGCGGAAGTTTGTACTCTATCGCCTGCCAAAATATATGAAGAAAGTACAGTCTACTTCCATTCAGTGGAGAGTGGATTGTGGTGTCGCGGACGCTATGGTGGACCTAGACCAGAGAATAAACATCTGCTGATCATCCGTTCTGGGCAGGGTGTGGTAGTAGATCTTGCGGACATTTTCTATCCCAATTATGGGCAGGGCTTAGCAATGAACCCTGCCCATTTTCTTGCCGCCCGTTCAAATGATGCTCCGTTTTTTTATCCCCTGCGAGAGCGATTTGTCAGCGCGTGGATTAAGCAGCGTGCAGCATGCCGGTCTATGTCTTCGTTGATCAGCAGTCGCATTGAGGTCGAGCCACATCAGATTGCGGTTGTGCGTCGCATACTGCAGGACCAGAACCCCAAATATTTACTGGCAGACGAAGTGGGGCTTGGCAAAACCATCGAAGCGGGGTTAGTCATTCGCGAGCACATTCTGGAATGTAAATTCGAAGCGCGCGTGCTGGTGGCCGTGCCCCAAGTATTACATGGCCAGTGGATGCAAGAACTGAAAGATCGCTTCGCGCTGCAGGAAGTGATGAGCGATGGACGCCATCCGCAAATTCGTCTTTGCCGTCCCGAAGATATCCACAGTGACGACCAACTTGACTGGAAACCCACATTAATGGTCATTGATGAAGCCCATCAAATGGCCCGTCTGGCATGGTCTGAGAATGCTGGAGAAAATGCGCAATATGAGACGATGGCTGCATTGTGCCATCAGGCGCGCATTGTGCTGTTATTGTCCGGTACGCCCATGCACGGTAATGAACGTACCTTCTTGGCGATGCTACACTGTATCAGCCCACAGGCATGGCAACTCAACCAAGTGGGCATCGAGAAATTTATGCAACGCGTGTCCGAGCGTGAGCGGTTAGGTGGGATCTACAGCGCCCTGACGCCAGAAACGCCGAACATGATGCTGGAAGAAAGTCTGAATGAATTGAGCGATTTGTTCGCGGACGATGCCCGTTTACAGGCGTTGATCGACGCGTTACGCCCGCACGTGGACTTCTTTGCGACTGACGAAAGTGAAGAACGAACGGAAAGCATCCTGGCGCTACGCTACTGGATCGGAGAACACTATCGTCTGTTTCACCGCCTGCTGCGCAACCGTCGTGAAGATCCTTCGCTCATCTGCCTGTTCCCTGGGCTGGACGGTCTGGAAAAAGTCACCTGGCCGGTCAGCGCCGAGCAGGTCACGCAGGATGAAATCCTTGAAGCCTACCGCGAGGCTTCTCTGCGCAACCCTGAACGTTATCGACATCTGAATGCGGATACGTTGGCTGACTGGGTAGATGCGCTGTTTCTCAGTCCGCTGACGCTATCTCGTCGCGCCAAAGAGTGCCAGACCATTGGTGCCGGTAGCGACGAAGAATTCAGTTTCCTCGAACAAATTATTGAGATGGCTCAGCAGGAGCAACGTGCAAAAGATACGGCGTTAATGACGTCCTTAACCCGCTGGTTTGAAACCAACCCAGAGGGTAAGGCGGTGATCTTCTGCAGTGAAAACCCGGAAGCCGCACACCTAGCCACCAAACTGGCGATTCAGGCACCCTGGCAGGTCCTTCGTCATACGCCTGAGGTGCGTATGCAAACGGAATTGCTGGATGACACCTGGCAGGTGCTGATTTGTGATAAACGGGGTGAAGATGGACTCAACCTGCACGGCAAACGTCGATTGGCCATTCACTACAGCGTAAGCCGCGACTTCAACCGGTTTGAGCAGCGACTGGGGCGCTTTAACCGTTACTGCGGAAACCTTCACGTTAAGGCGGTGAAAAGTCTGGTGCTATTGCCGGAGCGAGACGGCCTGACCGCCGACTGGCTAACGCTGCTGGATGAGGGCACCGGCCTGTTCAAACGCAGCGTTGCCAGCCTGCAGTTTGTTCTGACGGAACAACTCGATGCCGTCTGGCGAGACTACGCCAGCCAGGGGCCTTCGGTGTTCCGTGAGAAAATCGCACATCTGGCCGGTGAAGACGGTTTTGTTAATCAGGAACGTAAGCGGGTATTGGCGCAGGAGAACCTGCTGTCGATGGAGCATGAGGTGATTGCGGCCCGTGAGTTCTCCGAGCAACTGGCGGATAAAGAAGAAGATGCCGATGCCCAGGCCGCCGATATGCTGAGGTGGATACGCAACGCGCTGGGCTTCAAGCGTGAGAAATATGAAGAGGGTGGTTTCCGCCTGTGCTTTGAACGCGGACCGAACCAGCGTCAGACGCTGGTCGATGTGAAAACCTTTGTCGACAATTGCCTGGTGGGGCTCGATTTTTCGGAAGGGTACCCGCCTTCGACGGCGATGATGAGCCTGTCGCGCACGGAGGCGAGCAGCCACAAGCTGGTGTATCCATTACGCTATGGTCAGCCATTCGTGGAAACGGTATGGCAGCTAATGCAGGCCGATCCGCGTGGCGCTACGATGGCGCTGCTGCGGGTGCTGACCTCGCTTCCCCTGAAGCAACCGCGTACCTATTTCCATTTCCAGTGGTTAACCGAAGCGCAGAACGACGGTGATGATTCTCTGACGGCGCAGCGCAGCGGCGATGAGCGCTTCAGTCCGGTGGTGAATCAATTCTGGCTGGATGACAGCGGGAACCGCGCGGAACCACAGATTGTCGTTTCTCTGCTGGATAAGCCGTACGATGAGGACGGCAACGTACTGTTCCAGGATATCAACCTGCGTGAAGAGGTGTGGACGCAAATGCCGGACTGGTTTGATCCATTCAACTGGAAGGCCACCGTCCTTGCCGTGAAAGAGCAGGCCTACCAGCAGCTGCAGCAATCCTACGGCGATCAATCAGTGCGCCATCAGCTGCTGGCAATGAAAGCGATAGTGCTTTGTACCCGAGATATGTTGTAAACGGACGTGTAAATGGATACTCAGTGGCTACAACTCCGTGCGGTGCTGAACGGCGAGCACGATGAAAAAGACGGGATTAGTGGGCAATTCTTTACCCGCCTCCTGTTCTGTCTGGGTGATGCCCAGGCCGGAAATAGCGACCGCCTGCATGCATTCTATGATGCTTTGCAGTGCGCTCGGGTGAACGGGCTGGTTCCGTTAATGCTCCCGTATCGGCATCTAACGGATAATGCCGTACTGAGCCGCTTTGGGCTGTGCCGGCATCGGGATTATCCCGGCGAACTCCTGCTGGAGCGTGGTGCTGAAGCACTGGATGCGAATTTGCTCGCGGCATGGCAAGGAGAAAAGCGCCGTTTTCTTGAGTCTCCTCCCCTGGACACGATTCTCCCCACCGTACTCAATGACCCGCGTTACACGCACTACACCTCCGTCGGGCAGCAGCAGGCGGTGCGTGCGGTACTGACTAGCCCGCAGGATAAGACGCTGTTGGTGAATCTGCCTACCGGGGCGGGGAAAACCTTTGTTATCCATGCCCAGATGCTGACATCCCCCCGCCGGCACCTGACGCTGGTTATTGTCCCTACCGTGGCGTTGGCGATTGAACAAGCGCTGCGGGCTAAAGAGGTGATGCAGCGGGCAGGCCAGGACCACGGCGGGAGTTATGTCTGGCATAGTGGGCTTGGCCCCGAGGCTCGCAGTGAGATGAAAGCGCGACTGGCCGCGGGCGAGCAGCGGGTGCTGTTTTGCTCCCCGGAGGCTGCAACCGGTGGGCTGCTGCTGCTGCTCTTTTCGCTGGCCCAGCGCGGCCTGCTAGGCGCGGTGATGGTGGACGAAGCGCACCTGATCGATCAGTGGGGGGCGGAATTCCGCCCAGAGTTCCAGTTGCTGGCCCCGCTGGTTAAGTCGCTGATGGCGACCTCACCGGATCCAATCAAAGTTGTTCTGCTGTCTGCGACCTTCAGCCAAAGTACGCAGGATACGTTAAAAGCGCTGTTTGCGAGTTCACGTCCGGACGCCGTTATTGATATTAACGGTAGCTTTTTGCGCCCGGAGCCCGCCTGGTTTGTCAGCGAAGCCGCGGACTATGACGATTATCTCGTTCAGGTGGAAGCGGCCATCGCTCGTCTGCCGGCGCCGATGATTATTTACACCACTGAAGTGGAACAGGCGAAGTTCTGGCATCAGTACCTGCGTGAACGTGGCTACCGCCGCTGCGGTTTGTTTCACGGCGCAACTCCGATGCACGAACGTGAAGGGCTTATTCATGCCTGGCGTGACGATGCGCTAGATATCATGATCGCCACGTCGGCCTTCGGCGTAGGCATGGATAAAAGCAATGTCCGTACGGTGCTGCACGTGGCGGTGCCGGAGAACCTCGATCGCCTCTATCAGGAGAGTGGTCGTGGCGGGCGTGACGGCAACGCTTCGGTTGCCCAGATTATTTTCCACCATCAGCAGTTGCGGGTGGCGCGTACCTTAAACCGCACCAAATTGATTGGTGCCGGTAAGGGGTTCTTGCGCTGGTCAAAAATGCACCAACTGCGTGAGAAGCACCGGCCAGGCCTCTTTACCGTGCCATTATGGGCTAAGCACCACGATATCCGTATGGATTCACAGGGCAACGTCGACTGGAACCTGCGTACACTGCTGTTGATGCAGCGAGCCGGGTTTATCGATATCGCCTATCCCGCGCCCGACTTGAGCACCATCAGCGCGGACGAGCGTGATGATGAGAAGGTACAGTCCTGGTTCGACAACTATTTCAGCCGTATTCAGGTTTCCGTTCGCCGTGATGGGCATCTCGACGAAACGCAGTGGCAAGCCGGCATTCAGGCGCATCGTGCACATGAACTCTCCATGCGCCAGCGCGGCTTTAGCGTGCTGAGCGAATGGTTAAACGATCTGTCTAACCCGCTGTGCCAGCAGTTAGCCGAGTTTTATACCCTTGACGGCTACGTTCCCGAGCAGGCCTGTGGCGGGTGCCCTGCATGCCGTGCGCAGGGGCGGCCGCCGTTTACCCCAACGCTTGGGCGAGTTTCTCATGTTGTCGGCAATGCGCAGCATGCGGCAGTCGGAAACGATCGGCGCGTTCGCTATCAGACCACCCTGACCACCCGACTGCTGTTGCGCCAGTGGACTGACTGGATTGCGCGCCTGCTGGCCGGTCATCAGGTACAGGCGATCCGGGCAAGCCAGAGTACGCTGAGCCTGCTGAGCGCGGTGCTGCCCGCCGGGTTACCGTTCTGGTGCTCGCTGGCGCCTGATGAAGAGAACAACAGCTGGCACGAACTGGTGCTGGTTCTTCCCGGGGAAGCGCTGCCTGAGCTGGATATTTTTGCCAGCATCAACCGAATTATCGTCGCCCCTGAACAACTGCAGGAGCCGGGGTATCGTGGTCGCCGCTGGTGGGAAGTCGATCAGGGCGCCGTGACGTTAGAACAATTTCAGAGGAGCATTTTCTAGTGGCAATTACAAACAACGCCGCCCCAGGAAGCCAGATTCGTCTACTGTGTATGATCGATCGTGTGCTGAACAGACGAATGGGAGAGCCGGTCGCTAAGGCGGCATTGGTTGATCTGCTCAGACCGGAGATGCTGCCTGGATCCACCGGGGCCAGCAAAAGGCTGCCTGCTGAAATTTCGTTCTGGGCTAAAGAGGGGCTATGGAAGGTGGAAGAAGCCGGCCTTAGCCAGCAGTCGCCGCTGTGCAGCGAACGCGACCTGCCCAGCCGCGTGCTGCGCACCCTCATCATCACTGAAAAGACGGTACCGCTGCTGACAGGAACCCGAGGCCAGCCATTTTTAATGAGCGTGACCTCGGTGCTGGCGCAGGATAAATATACCTTGCGCGGCAATGAACCGCTGACTAAAGACGCTGTGCCAACGGCGGTCGGGCCGATGATTAATGATAAAATGGCTGGCGCGGGCCGACGCAATCTGAACATCAGTAACGAAGCGGAGCCGTTCCTCGACTACGCCTACTTCCTCGGCTTTACCGAACCGTATCTGGATGGCTGGGTGATGGACCCTACGCGTGCGATTGAAGGGGTGCTGGATAATTTGCAGCTAGCCCCAGCCACACCAATTCAGCAGTTCCTTGATCGGCTGGCGGAGCATTTACCGATGCTGGACCGAGGAAAATATCGTGAGCTCGTTGAACCGCTGATTATCGTCGAAAACTGGCAGCCGCTGGAGGGGCGTATCATCAGCGCGTCGCTGAGTCAGGCGTTACTGCGCCTTGAACTGACCATGCAGTTAACTTTCAACACCCTATCTGATGATCCTGATGACTGGATACTGCAAGACACGGACGGCTCTCAGCGCCGTATCAGTACGGTTAGCCTCGGGGAGGCACGAAAATGAAGATGATGGAATACTGGCCCTCCTCGCAAAATATTATCGACTGTATCCGCACCGAGGCGGAAGAGTTGGCGGAACATACGCTGCTGGCTGTGCACCAACCGGTTCGCCTGCTGCGCATGGATAAAGACGGCAACAGGCAAGGGTACGGCAAGGAAGAGGATCTGTTAAACCATTTCCTCGCGACCCCGCGTCCTATCCCTATTGTGGGCAAGGCCGGCGTCGGCAAGTCGCATATTATTCGCTGGCTCGACGCCAAGCTGCGCCTGCGTCCGGAATATAAAGACAACCAATGGCATATTGTGCGTATTCCCAAAAGCGCCAGCCTGCGCGAAGTGCTGACGCTGATGCTCAAAGGGCTGGAAGGGCAGATTTTTGATGAAGCCCGGGAAGATATCAACAAAGTGTCGGAAAAGCGCACGCCTCGCGAGATTGCCGAGTGGCTGCTGATGCTGATGGGCCAGGAGTTGCGTAACCTCCATGAGCGCAACAAGCTGGATATGGAAGCGCTCAAAAAACGGATGCAAGGCTATTCGGCTGAGCAGCAGCATATGATGAAGCCAGAAGCTGTCCGCCTGCAGAAAATTCACGTGCATGCTGAAGATAAAGCGCTGGCGACGCTGATCAATGACGCCTATTTCAAACAGTTTTTGCTAAAAGACGAGCACTGCCTGTTCCGTCTTGCCAGTCGCCTGACCAATGGCGCAAACAGCAACGATCTGGACGAAGGGGAGCAGCAACTTCAGGCCAGCGATCTGGACTTCAGCTTTAACATCAATGACCTCAGCTTACCGGCGCGTCAGTACATCCAGAAAAGCCGCCTCAACACCCATGAGGATGGGCGTAAAGATGCTTCGGAGATCCTGAATCTGGTGCTGGGAAAAGCGACGCAGGCGCTATTCAACCAGCTTTTCAACTTCCGGGGACGCACTTTTTCCGATCTGTTCACCCAAATCCGTGAAGCGCTGCATGAAAAGCAGATGACGTTGATGGTGCTGGTTGAGGACATGTCGCTGATCACGGCCATTGAAGATGTGCTGATCGACAGCCTAGAGAGGGAAGGTATCCGTGACGGTAAAGCGGTGCTCTGCCCGGTATGTTCCGCTATTGCGGTCACCGATGGTTATCAGGGCTATGCTCGCCGTCGTCAGGGGATGCTGGACCGCGCAAAAGGCGAGTGGGTGATTGAAGAAGTTGCCGGCGGTCGCGAAGAGACCCGGCAGCGCATCGTCGATTTTTGCGGTCGCTATATCAACGCAGCCCGTTTTGGCAGCGAAGCCTTACTGAAGCGCTGGGACAAAACCGAGGATAAATCACACTGGCCGCCAGACTGGGAAGCAACCGCCGATGGCGATGAAATTGTTGAAGTTTTTGGCCGCAGCAGCCAAGGATTCTCTCTGTTCCCTTTCAATGCGCGCGCTATTCATGCGCTGGCGGAAAGCTTCTGTCGTGACGATCGCAATGAATTGAAATTCAACCCCCGGCAGATCATCAACCAGTTGCTGCTGCGGGTGCTGCAGCATTGTCGCCGTGACGCCGAAGAGGGGCATTTCCCGCCGGCACGTCTGGCCGATATTGCCGCACCTGCTGGGCTGCGAAGCTGGCTCTTTCGTCAGGGCCTGGTGGATGTTGAACGCGCGGAGTCCATGGTCGCTCTGTGGGGATACCCGGCGAATTCCGGACCGACCCTGAGCAGCGCGCTGTCGTCTGATGTCGCTCGTACTTTTGATTTAGCCGATCTGGCTCAGGTGTTGGAAAACACCAAGAGTGAGCCCGTGGGGGAAGGTCCGTCTGAACCGCCAAGTGTCCATAAACAAGAGGTTAAGGAAAAGAAAATTGTCGTAGAGAAGCCGATCCCCGCGCCTCAAGCGGTGCCCGAGGATAAGGACTCGTTGGCGATCAGAGCGTTGGATGCCGCGGTGGGTGATTGGATGCTCAAAGGGGTTACGCTGGATGGAGATTCCGCGCGCTTTATCCGTGCTACCTTAGCCTATTTCTTTGAGAAACGTGCCGTTTTCTCCTGGGCGGGGACAAGCACACGGCCAACGCTTTATGTAGGCAATACGGGGTTTGTGAATATCGAACTGCCCGAAGCACAGGGTAACCGTGGCGTACACGTGGTGAAATTTATTCCGCAATCGGAATACGAAAAACGTTCCGTGATCCTGACGGATGCCGCAATGGCACTTGCCCGCTTTGGCTACTACCGGGAAACAAAGGGAAAAAACGAAGACTGGAGCTATCAGCAGGGGAAAGCGGACTATCTGGTTATCCAGAGCTTCTGCGATCGCTGGGTTACCTATGCGCTGGCGGAGTTGGTTAAGCATAAGCGCAACGATCTGTCGCTGCTGCTGGGCGAACACCTTAAGCTGGCTCGCTCGCTGGGAATGAAAACCAACGGTGGGGTGACCGAGATGCTGGGGCGACTGCTGCAAAAAAGCTCCGTGCTGAAAAAACAGTTCCGCACCGGCCTGACGCCATCGATTATCGAACTCCGCAAGGACGCCCTTGCGCGGTGGGATGAAGCTCAGGCCAACTGGTTGTCGCTGGTGGCGCTAAATGATCATGCGCTGGAAGGCGATGTGTTGCACACCGCGCTGCAAACGGCGATGAAAGCGAAACCGGACAGCAGCCTGGCGTCGGTCGTGAAAAAGTCACTGTCTGAAATTCGTTCGGAGGTGGGCGTGGCTGAGCTATTCGCGGACTGTGAAAACGCGGATGATTTTTCTGACCTCATCAGCGGTATGACCCAGCAAGTGAAGTCACTGGCGGACAGCGGTGACTATCCTGCCGATATGACGCCTGACAGCCTCACCCTGATGGACTCCCTTACCGGGCTCACCGAAGGCGGCGCATGGCAGACCATTACTAAATTGCGAGGCATTACGCAATCTGAAGATACTCAACGTCAATGGCAGCTAATTTGTGAACTGGACGGCGCTTTAATTACCCGGCTAATGATCGCGATGCAGTGCTGGCAACTGATGTATAAACGGGTATTCGGCGCGATCGCCGCCTACAACAATAGCCACGGCGGGCACCGGATTAGCGAATGTCGGGCTCGGATTGACAGCACGTTGCAGGAACTTGATCTGGTTCTGGAGGAGTTGCAGCAGGCCGCGGGGAAACATGATGACAACGATTAAGACACAGCTTGCCGGATTACGGGAGCAGTACCAGTTAAAAGAACAGCTTCAATCCATGCAGGATGTTTACGAACAGTACCGAGCGATCCGGGATAGGTTGTTGGATGTCGCCGAACCGCTGCAGAAAGGCTGCGCTCAGCTGAAGGTGCTGAAAACATTGCCAGAATTACAGGAGCAGCTTGATTTTCAAGAGAACGCTGCGACATTTTTTGGCGTTCGAGCCGAACTGCAGGCCTTGACCGCAAGTTTCAAAGAGAGCGGAGAGCGCATCGAACAGAACGGTCTGGGCGAATTGCTGGTTCACCTGTCGGGTGTACATGACCGTATTAGCGAGAAAGTAGGGCTGGCTTGGGCGGCGTTTGTGGCGGATCTGGAAGCGCGCGCGGTGCTTGCGCCAGTATTTCTTGAGCAGCAGAAAACGCTTGGTTACACCATGGCGTACACTGACTACCGTAACGCCCTTGATAACTTTAATCGCCAGAAAACCAGCGCACCGGATAGCTTGGCGGTAGTCAAAAAGCTGCAGGGGTATTCCGACGAGATGGTTGAACTGAAAAAGGGGATGGTATTCGACGCTCCTGAGGATGTTCTGCGATTCTTCGATGCTCTCGATAAACAACATCAGGCCTCACTGGCGCTGCTGACGCCAGAGGTGTTGTCCTGGCTAAAAGAAAAAGCGCTGCTCCAGTCCTTCAACGTTACCCGTAAGAGAGTTATTTGATGGAGGAAATCGAACTATCTCTGCTGCATCGCGTGCTGGATGCGCTGGAAGAACAGGAAAATGCGCTGCTGGTATGGGGTGATACCGGCGGGTTTTTTAATCTCGAGGAGTTGCTGGAGATTATTGCTCGGATAGCGCCTGATGACGATCCTGAAAAGGGGCTGGAAGGTTTACTGGATACTGGCATGCTGATTCAGGCGCCCCATATTAGCGGTCGGCCGGTCTGGCGTACCCGCATGGGGGAAACGGTACATCTTCTGTGCAACCTCCGCCAGTGGATGCCCCGCCAGTCTCTAGAAGAGAGTAAAACGCTGGTCTCTGACTATCGCTTTATTCGCCGTCCGCGTAGCTATCCGCAGCGCGTTGCTGAACCGGAAGCATTGATCGCCGACTGGAAGACGCGGCTGAAACTGAGCCCGCGTATGTGCGAGATCATGCGGCAGGCGCTGGCATCCGCGAAGCCGTTTCGGCTGGCGAGGTTTCAGGCTCGCTCAACCGAGCGCATCATCCAGCACTGGCGCATGCATCAGGGCAACAGCAAAACCGCCAGTGCGACCATCGTCTGTGCCGGTACGGGGAGTGGTAAAACCCTGTCGTTCTATCTTCCTGCGCTCACCAGCCTTGCGGATGAGATCTGCCGTAATTCTGCGTGCAAGGTGCGTATTCTGGCGATCTACCCACGAACAGAGTTGCTTAAAGATCAGTTCGCTGAGACGTTTGCCCAGTGCCGTAAGCTGGATGGATACATGCAGGCCAATGCGGGGCGAAAGATCCGTATTGCCGCATTCTTTGGCGATACGCCGGTGAAGGCGGAATGGAGCAGAAAAGACGTCAAAGGCAAATCAGGCCTTCCCTTCGGGCTGATGAAATGCCAGCAGCCCCACCCGCAAGACCCGCAGCAGCAATGCGGTGGTGCACTGGAATGGCGGCGTGATGATATCTTCTCTCTTCATGAAGTGCTGACCTGTACCCAATGCCAGCATCAGCTAGATGACAGCGAGATCCTGCTCACCCGTAGTACCCAACAGGCCAAAGGCAACGGGCCTGATATTCTGTTTACCACCACGGAAATGCTCAACCTTCAGATGAACTCCGGCTGGAGCAACCATCTGTTTGGCGTAGGGGAAGGGCAGGGGCCGACGCTGGTATTGCTCGATGAAGTTCATACCTACAGCGGGACGACTGGAGCGCAAACGGCGCTGTTGTTGCGCCGCTGGATGCAGCGTACGGACTGCCTGCCGCACTTCGTGGGGCTATCCGCTACCCTAGCGGATGCTCAGCATTTCTTCGCGAATCTGGTGGGGGCGCCCGAAGAAGAGGTGGCCCTTATCGAACCTGAACCGGATGACATGATCGAAGAGGGGGCCGAGTACCTGCTGGCGCTGCGCGGCGATCCGGTATCTGAGACGGCGTTACTGTCTACCACCATTCAGGCCACGATGCTGATGTCCCGCATGCTGGACTGCGATGCGGATAAATCCAGAGGCACGTGGGGCACGAAAACCTTTATTTTTACCGATACCCTCGACGGTAATAACCGCCTCTATCACGACCTTAGCGATGCGGAAGGCTGGGAAACGACGATCCCTCCACGTATCGATCACGCCCCGCTGGCGGCGCTGCGTAATCCGTACGATTTCAAAAGCGATGAACGTTCAAAGACCGAACTGGGGCAGAACTGGAAAGCGGCGATGGATATCGGCCATGACCTCTCTCAGAACAAGGTGATTTCACGTACGTCAAGCCAGGACTCCGGGGTCAATGCGCAGGCGGATGTCGTGGTTGCCACTTCATCGCTGGAAGTGGGGTATAACGATCCTCTGGTCGGTGCCGTTTTGCAGCATAAGGCGCCGAACGATGTAGCCTCTTATCTGCAGCGTAAAGGGCGTGCCGGTCGCCCTCGCGGCATGCGCCCGTGGATGCTAGTGGTGCTTTCTGAGTTTGGCCGCGACCGAGTCGCATTCCAGCGCTACGAAGGGTTGATGAACCCTGAGATTAAACGCCAGGGGCTGCCGCTGGGTAACCAACATGTACAGAAGATGCAGGCGGCGATGGCGACGCTCGACTGGATTAGCAAGACCGGGTCATTTAAGGATGTCTGCGGCATGCTCAGGAAACCGGAGCGCGATTCGCAGAAATTTAAAAGTTATTACACCCCACTGATTACCCTGATTGAAGAGGTGCTAAAGGGTGGCAGAAAGCAGAATGAACTGATTCGCTATATGCAGGATGCGCTGCAACTGCCCGAAAATGCCATTCAGAGCATTCTCTGGAGCCCGCCGCGTTCGATTATGCTGGAGTTTCTCCCGACCATCTTACGCAACCTGAAGTCACACTGGGCGGTGAATGGCGTTGAGTGGGCGGCCCTGCGCGCACCACAGGCAGATGGCGACGGTGAGCAGTATAAAACGACCTCTCCCGCGCCGGAATTTATTCCGCAAAACCTGTTTAGTGAACTGAATCTGCCGGAACTGGATATTCGTCTGATGCGCGGCCGCGATAATGTTGAACAGTGGGAAACGCTCTCTTTCTGGCAAGGAATGCGAGAGTTTGCCCCGGGACGACTGTCAAAGCGTTATGCGATTAGATCAAACAGTAGTACCGACTGGTTGGTGCCTGAAACCTACGTGCCGGTCGCGACCGATGGCCGTCAGTACGTTGATTTCCCGGTAGCGGAGGCATTTGGCGACAGCTATCAGGAAGAGTGTACGGTGGAACACCAGGGGAAGATGATCACGGTCATTAAACCCGCGAAGGTGCTGGCGACACGTGCGGATATCCGCAAACTGACGGATAAAAGTAACGCTCAGTTGCAGTGGGCGCTGAGCTTAATCAACCCCCATATTGCCCATCCGGATGGGGTACCCAAAGGTGCCTGGAAAGGCACGCTCTCTGACGTTACCTTTTTCAACCATCAGCATATGACTCCGCTGGAGCTCGTGCGTTTTTCCACGGCATCGCAGGCATCGATACGCTTCCAGAATCGCGATCGGGCCCACGTTGAATTTAGCTGGGTGAAAGAGGGGGAAAAGGTCGGGGTAGGAAGTCGACAGTGGGTCGACGCCATGCGCCTGCGTTTTCTCCTCCCGAATGAAAATGTCCTGAGCTTGCTACAGCAGGACGATATTCTGCGTGGCCTGCGGCCGGTTTATTTCCAGCATAATGTCAGACAACTTCCGGAATTTGAGTTCGACAGTTTTAAGGCTGATTGGGTGATTGAATGCTTTATGACGCTGCTGGCCGAAACGCTGGCGACGGGAAGCAGTACCTCCGTTGTCTCAGCGCTGCGGGTCATGGGGACAGCGCAAGGGATGGACAGGCTCGTCGATATTCCCGCGAGCCTGTTCCAGCCTGATACCAACAACGCCAACGGTAGCGATCAGGCGCTGCAACTTAACCTACGTGAACTGCTGATTCGTCCGGAGATCCAGCAGTCGCTGCTCGATTGCGCCGACGCCCTATGGAAGCCGGTAGCTGAGCTCGAGGGCTTTGTTGACTGGGCGCGCCAGGTACTGGCGGATACCCTGGCAGCCGGTGTCCAACAGACGTTGAGCACACACCTTCCTGACGTCGATGAACGCGCGGTGGTGACCGATTCCCTCTGGTCTAAAGATTCTCGAAGCGGGGAAGAAATCCTGGAAATCTGGCTCTGTGAAATTGAGTCAGGTGGCAGTGGGATCCTGATCCGGCTGCAGCAAAAGTGGGCGGAAGATCCCGTCACCTTCCTGAATGTATTGGTGCGAAATCTCTCTGCCAGTGACTATGAGCAGATCGACTATGATCTGCGCATGGTACTGGCGCTGCTGCAAACCGATGAGACATTGCGCCAGGCAGTAAGAGACGTGCGCGAGGCCAGTAATATGGACGCGCGTCGAGAGGCGAATAAAAAGCTGCATCTGGAGCTTTCACGCCGCGGTTTCCGTCTATCCCATAGCTTCACTACGGTACTGTATTCTCGCCTGCTGAGGGCTGGCAGCGGGGATGACACTGATGACCAGCTTCATCAACTGCTGACTGAGTGGACCTCGCTTGAAGCGCAGTGTGGCGTTGAGTTTACGCTGAATACGATGGCGCACGCGCTAGCCGTTAAGGCCCGAGGCGTGGATTCAGAAGCGGCGGTTATCTTTGGCTTACAGTGCCGGAATCAGAATCTACTCTGGCCGCGTGGGTACACGATTCGTCAGGCCGAGCTTGGTTTCTACAATATGTTCTGCTCGCGTGCCGTGGTGACTGAACGCCTGCTGGCGGGGGCGCTGTTCAGCGAGCGCATTGAAAAACTGTCTCTCGATAGGCCAGAATGGTTAGCATTGTTACATATCGCGCTGCGTAAACACGGGCGTGCAGAGTTGCTTCTACCTCGCGAGCAGTTAAGCCAGCTCCATCAAGTGATAACGACGGTGCAGATTGAAGCCGTCGATCATCTGGGCCTCTTGCTGTATCCGCGCTTGGGTGAGGTCCGACGTGAGCAGGATAAGTTGATATTACGTATTGAACTCGCGGAGATGGTGCAATGACAATGAAAGCCAATCAGCGCCAGATTTTCCTCCATGGTGCGACTGGGCAGCGAGTCCTTAGAGAGGTGCTGAGTGCGCAACTGGTGGGATTGATTCTGCAGCCTGAACCTATCTGGCTGGTATCTCCCTGGGTGAGCAACTTTATGCTACTGGATAATCGTGCCGGAAGCTGGGACTGCATTGAGCCGGCCTGGGGAGGGCGCGAGGTCGACTTTATAGAGTTGCTGGCCAGCGCCATCAATAACGGGGCGCAACTATCGTTGGTTACGCGCGATTTACCGCAAAACCGCAGCTTTATGAAAGAGCTGGAAAATCGGCTCAATAGCCATGCGGAATACCGTCTGGAACTACGCGACCAACTGCATACCAAAGGGCTGTTAACGTCGCATTTCTTCCTGAAGGGCTCCATGAATTTTACGTGGAGCGGTGTGAATCGAAACGAAGAGTATGTCGAAATGAGCTGCGATCCGCATATGATCGGCGAGGCGATAACGGCATTCGAAAGTCAGTACCATTTTAGTGGATCACAGGAAGCGTTCTGATGCAGGCAGATTGGCTGGAAAAATTTTATGCTGACGATACATATCTGGATTTCGGTAAGGCGATGCGCGGGGAGTACAACACGCCGCAAATCAATACGCTAATCCAAAAGGCCAACGCGCAGCAGATGCCCTGCATCATTCCTTCAGCCCGCAAGGGGCGGACGATATTTTATGGCCTGGCGCAAAACGGGCGCAGTCTTGATGAATTGCGGCGGGTGCTGACGGCAGCGTTGGGCTCTGCGGATACGAGTGCGGATATCAAAACGCTGTATCACCCAACCGAGCTAGGGGAACAATTGCTGCTTGAGCGATCTCCGAATGGGATCCTGTCTTTCCATTTTTTACAGGTTGCCGTGACAACGGCAGAAGAGACCGCGAAGTTGCGGGGTGAGCGGGCGAAAAGAGTGTATGCCATGCTGGAAACGGTCATGGAACTCTACCGTCAACGGCCGGTGCTGAATACGCTGATTAGCCGACAGACAGGGCGTATCCTGCGCGACTTTTACACCGCCTGTCATGCCCATGACGGAAAAGCCGCTGAGCTCTACCTACAGGAGTTACGGGGAAATCAGGCACTGTCGCCGCTGAACCTGCTATTTCTCGAACTCCAGGGGATGGCCGCCTCGGCGAAATGGGAAGCGATACTGACCTTCCCCCGCCTGGACGTGCTGCTTCAGGGGCGAGTGCCTGAACGTATTCAGCGCCTGCTTTTGCGTTCGACCGGGCATTACATGATGAATGCCATTCAGAAGGCGAACTTCCCGGAGGATTTAAGGGATGGTGCCCGCCGACTGGCGCTTGATATGTTGCCGCTGTACAAAAAAAAGCCGGGGTTTGCCCATCACGACAACTTCCTCCCGGACTGGCAGCTTTGGGCGATGGGGGCGGCACTGCTGGGCATTAATGGGTGGCAAACGGCTAGCCCTATCCTGCAGCAGGGGTGGCTTAAGCAGGTTGATCATTGGGTCAATGGTGCCAGCGCGCTGCCAGCCGTTGTGCAGGATGCCGAACAGAAACTGATCCAGGCCCCGGTAGTGACGTTGTTGAGCGTTGACGATGCGATAGCCTTATTAGCCGAAGCCTTCATGGCGGACGTGGAGCGCGAGAGCGAAATTTTCGCTCGGATGAGCGCTATGCCAGAGGTCACGCAACAGGCGTTACGGGCAACTCCGAAGTACTGGGACGCCTGGCTGGGGCTAAAGAAACGCTGTGAACCGCAGGGCTATGGCTGGCATCACTGGCTGCTTGACGTTCAGCAGGCTACGGACAGCCAGCAGTATGAATCATTACGTCAGCAGTTGACGATACAGTATATGGACTGGCTCCCTGCGACCTTTGATGAGCAGCAGTGGATGCAACTGCTGGGCCAACAACCGACTGGCATGCTGGGTCAGGCGCTGCGTGACGGTTTACCTAACGTGCTGCAATGGCTTAATGAGTATGGCGTCAGCGTTTCCTCCTCTTTATGGTCAGAATGGCTGACGCTGCTTGCGCTGGAAGGCGTTAGTTCCGTTGAAGATGTCCGACTTGGCGGTATGATCCTTGATATGTTGCTTTCTGGTAGCTTCAGTCGCAAGGAGTATCTTGACGCGCTTGACGCTATCGAGGAGCTGTGCACGAAGAATGAATCATCACGCACGGTGGAGTACGCGCTTGATATTGCTGAGGTTCTGTATGACCGGGTGAGTGGCGATGATGCTCGCCGGTTACGCTACTGGGTGGGCGTTCAGGAGATGCTGGTGCGTCGTTGGGAGAGGCTGGACAACAGCATGCAGCTTTTGGCTCGCATGGTGGAGCGACTCTACCTGAGAAATAACGCCGGCAATACCTTCCCGACGGAAACCACACCAACGGGCGTAGCCTCTCCGTTACATCGCGATCTCAGCGGAAAAAAACTGGTGATTTATAGCCTGACGGAAACCGCAGCCCGGCGCGGTAGAGAGGCGTTGATGAAATTGTATCCGGGGCTGTCTATTGAGCTTAACAATGATCATGTGGCCACGGATGCGCTGATTAATGCTGCCAGAAAAGCGGACTATTTTATCTTCGCCAGCGGTAGCTCAAAGCATCAGGCGTTTTATACGGTGACCAATTGCCGCGAGGATATTATTTATCCGGCAGGCAAGGGAGCCTCAAGCATGGTTGCTGCCTTTATTCGCGAACTGGTCTGATTTAGCAAGGAATAGCACCTGCTATTCCTTGTCTGTTATTCACCGCGATAAATGCAGCCTGCAGAGCATGTCTCTTTAACGACGACTGCACTAAGGATTGGGAGTTGCGGCTTAATCTGATTCCAAATCCATTCAGCAAGCACTTCGCTGGTGGGATTCTCCAATCCAGGAATATCATTGAGATAGTAATGATCCAGGCGATCTAGCGTCGGCTTGAAAATGGCCTTGAGTTCAGCGAAATCAATAATCCAGCCTGTGTGTTTATCAACTTCACCGGTAATCTCAAGGCGCACGACAAAAGAGTGTCCGTGTAAGCGGCCGCATTTATGGCCATCCGGAACATTGGGAAGACGGTGTGCGGCTTCAAAGGTAAAATCTTTGTATAACGTAGTTTTCATGATGACCTCATTTTTTTGTTATACAGTAACAATAAGACGCAAGATTTCCCAGCTTTTCTGTGTTAGCTATTAACATTCTATTGGATTGGCAAGATTAGTTCGGTCGTATCCAAATCAGGTTTTGGCTGTGACCCAATGATGCAAGATATGCGTGTAGCTAAATTATGTGCTTTCCCTGTTTTCAAGTCCTACATTGACCGATTCTTATGCATTAACGCAATGGTTCTGAAGATTGGTAGCAAGAAAGCATTTCAGCATTCTCATGATGCTCCTCCTGTTGGCTGATTTAAGTTTCCGGTTTAGCCATGCGAGGCAATAACGTTTACCAAAGGAGTCAGTGGCGTATTGTGTACAGTGCCAGCCGACTTTACTGACCTTGGGAGAGGCATTGGAGAGGAAACGCTGCAGGCGTCTGGCTTCACATAGAGGCTGCTGCTTGTAAGCTACAGCTAGGTATGTCCAAACCATGGGCGTTCAGTGTCGTATTCAGGATGGTATTGCAGTGCGCTGTTATATAGATGTTAGGTATGGCGGTCGTAGTGGATTGTCTGCGCCATTTTGGCACCGATCAGATGGTCATTACCATCGAGAGCGATAAAAGGTTTTGCAAACATAATCAGATTCCTGCAGGCAGACGTAACCCGCCCCTGAAGGGCCGGTAACTGATGTGTTAACATTTAATATTGCGATTTTAAATCAGGTTGGAATTGGAACAGGTTAATTCCTCGATTCATAAATACGGTAATATAACCATTCTTCCAGATCGCTTTTTAACCAGCGGGATGCTCTGCCCAGTTTAATCGGCTTAGGGAAGGCCCCATCCTGAATCAACTTATAAAACCATTTATCGCTCAGGCCAGTGAACTGTGTAATGAATTTCATATCAACAAATTGATCTTCAAATAGTGCAGGTTTTGTATACATGATGATGTGTTCCGGCTAAGGATGAATAACCGAAGCTGTTAGTAGACTAATCATTACCGTCAGCTCCTCCACATCAATGGCTTCTGTTGTAAAAAAACTTCGGCTCAATATTTACTTGTCGCTATTCCTTCCTGGGCCTGCCTCTACGGCTGCGGGGAGGTATAGCATTCATCCCTGCAATAACCCCTCGTGACTTTTGCTCAGATTTGGCTAAATAACTGATTACGTAACGTAGTTCATCAACTGCTTGCCTATTGCGGTGATCCACTATTGTTCCGGAGCTTGCAACGAAATGCTTTTTCTTGGAACACAGATGAAAGAGACCTTCATCGTCTGTTAAGCTGCGCCATTCTTCACCTATCGCACGCGAGGTCGGATAACATTTTCGATGCTTCTGCCCATCAAGATAAATCATGGCATGTACATGTAGCCCCTTACGTTGTCTGTATTCAATTACCCAGTAGTACCCAATAACCATCTTTCGGCCAATTACCACGTCCATCAGGTGCTGTATCTCGCCCTCCATCTCATCCATGAGATTACGCTGCGAGCGTTCACTTCCTTGTTTCCAGCCAAAATCCATACGAAAAGCCAGTAAGCGGGAATAACGCTCAAACATTTCATCCAGGTGGTGGTTTATATCTTCGAGAAGTAAACGATGCATAGGGTAATTAGGGTTAGCATTGTAGGGTTCTTTCATGATCTATCCTCAAACTAAATGGGGTTCAATAGATAGATGTGTGATGTATTTTTTATACAGGGATGAGTATTGATTACAGGAGGGGGATGGTTAACTCCGGGTGATAATACTAATTAACCTTAAATCAGTAAGGACTGATGGTTTCACGGATTCTATCGCAGGTTCGTTTGGTTGCCTTACACAGGAAAAATGTGTGCGCGAAATCTGAAGTATTGCAGTGCGATCTGGCGTTTTACGGGCCTTAGTGATAGGTTGTTATGCATAATCAATTAAATGCATAACAGTTATGATAAAGAGAATAACATTTAACACCGATGATAATTTAACGATTGATTCAATCGACAGGTATGCCGAATCCAATGGCACGTCACGTTCGAAAGTAATATGTGAGTTATTACGTTCCACTGCACCTATTCTTGATTTTGTGACATATCAAAATAGAATTACTCAGGAGGTTGAAAGCAGGCTTTTTAGCTTGTTTTATCATGAGGTTCGTCACTTCGAAACCCAAAATACAAAGGACGAAATTACATTAAAACATTTGCATTTACTTTCAAAAAAACTCATTTTTAGTATTTCTCCAAAACCAGTCATGGAGTTTTCACTGCCTCCTCGTCAAGAGTGGGAGGGATATCGAAAGGAGTTTTGTCAAAAAGTAAGCGGACATATTGAATTGTTCGAGCCAGAATCAAAAGGTGATGTTCGACATGTATATTTATGCGTCGAGAATAATCTCGGGAGAAATTTTAAATATGAATTAATACAGATTGAAATACCCAAATTTATAGTTGATGAATATTTATTTGATTTGCATTCCTTGTGCTATGTGAAGCTTGTTGATTTCTGCAATGACGGAATTGCTGAATACATGCAAAAAAAGAAAAAGCACTTAAGTGCGGCATATCTTTCTTGGGTTCCTGTTGTGAGGTTTAGAGACGGTTATATATTCATTGCTGCTTTACAAATAAATAAAGCGTCTACAGAACAGTTATATCCATCTGAGTCAATAGTCAACTATCCCTACGATTGTTGGAAGTGATACTATTTAAGCGCATTCCAATTTTTTTGAGATATATATCATTTTCATGAACATACCAGCATAACGGCAGAACTTCACGGTTCTGCCGTTTTAGTTTTATTTATTGCAGGAGTAATCATGAATAACCCACGAGGTTTACAGCCACTAAACCATTCGCTTTCCGGCCTGCCGCAATGGGTATCTGAACGTATATTGCAGCAGATTAATCAGTTAACCCATTATGAGCCAGTGATCGGCATTATGGGTAAAACCGGGGCGGGGAAGAGTAGCCTGTGTAATGCCTTGTTTGCCGGGAGTATATCACCGGTCAGCGATGTGGCGGCCTGCACCCGTGATCCTTTGCGATTTCGTCTGCAAGTCGGTGAGCGCTTTATGACCATTGTGGACCTGCCCGGTGTAGGCGAAAGCGGTGCACGTGATAACGAGTATGCTGCGCTGTATCAAGACCAGCTTCCCCGGCTTGACCTGGTGCTGTGGCTGATTAAGGCCGATGACCGGGCACTGGTAACGGATGAGCATTTTTACCAGCAGGTGATTGGTGAAGCATACCGGCATAAGGTGCTGTTAGTAATCAGTCAGTCGGACAAAGCCGAGCCTGGCAGCGGTGGAGATAAATTGTCCACAGAGCAGAAACAAAATATCAGCCGTAAAATCTGCCTGCTGCACGAACTGTTCCAGCCTGTGCATCCGGTGTGTGCCATATCGGTCCGTCTGCAGTGGGGAGTACGGGTGATGGCAGAGCAGATGATTAAGTGCCTGCCACGCGAGGCCAGCAGCCCGGTTGTGGCGCAACTACAATGCCCCTTTCGTACTGAACAGGTAAAAGAGCAGGCCCGAGACGATTTCGGTGAAACCGTTGGTGTAGTGCTTGATACAGTCAGTGCTTTTCCCCTGATACCCGCCCCGGTGCGTGCCATCATTCAGGCCGTACGCACCACAGTGGTGTCCGTGGCCCGCGCCGTCTGGGATTTCTTCTTCTGAGTATTTAACCCTTCCTGTGATTCCCCAAGCCCTGTCGCTTATGCGACGGGGTTTTCCTGTATCTATTTTTCCAGCAATGAGGAGTTTAACTATGACCCGTCTGGCTTCGCGCTTTGGTGCAGCAAACCTTATCCGTCGTGACCGTCCGTTAACCCGTGAAGAGTTATTTCGGGTGGTGCCCAGCGTATTCAGCGAGGACAAACACGAATCCCGCAGTGAGCGATACACGTACATACCGACAATCTCCCTTCTCGATAGCCTGCAGCGGGAAGGCTTTCAGCCGTTCTTTGCCTGTCAGACCCGGGTGCGTGACCCCGGCCGTCGGGAGCATACAAAGCATATGCTTCGCCTGCGTCGGGAAGGACAGATTACCGGTAAGCAGGTGCCGGAAATTATCCTGCTCAACTCTCACGATGGCACCAGTTCGTATCAGATGCTGCCGGGGTTATTCCGTGCCGTGTGTCAGAACGGCCTCGTCTGCGGCGAGTCGTTTGGTGATGTGCGGGTACCACATAAAGGCGATGTGGTGAGTCAGGTGATTGAGGGAGCGTATGAGGTGCTGGGGATTTTTGACCGGGTGGAAGAAAAGCGGGATGCCATGAAGTCTCTGCTGTTGCCGCCTCCCGCGCAGCAGGCACTGGCAAAGGCTGCGCTCACCTACCGTTTTGGTGAGGACCACCAGCCCGTGAGCGAATCGCAGATACTCTCCCCGCGCCGCTGGCAGGATGAGAGCAATGACCTGTGGACTACCTATCAGCGCGTGCAGGAAAACCTGATTAAGGGCGGACTCAGTGGTCGTAATGTTAAAGGCGGGCGGACGCACACCCGTGCCGTACGTGGCATTGACGGGGATGTGAAGCTTAACCGGGCACTGTGGGTGATGGCGGAAACATTGCTTACACAACTGCAGTAGTCATTACCTTTGTTGCCATGTTGTTAATATCGGACACCACCTGTCCGCATTGCAACGTACTGACAGATCCCACTCCCTCGAAGATGACCTGTAACCCCCACCACATCTGACTTTTGCAGAAATGAAAAATAGTTTCTGCAGTGTCCATACCCTGTCCGCACCCCTCTTTAAAGTATTCACATCATTTTCAGTCAGTTAACTTTCACGGAGAACCATTCATGACACAGGCAGAACGCCGCCATGACCGGCTGGCTGTCAGGCTGTCACTGATAATCAGCCGTCTGGTGGCGGGGGAAACGCTGAGCGTACGCAAACTGGCCGCTGAGTTTGGCGTGTCGGTGCGCACACTGCGGCGGGATTTTCGTGAGCGGCTGATGTATCTGGACCTGGAATATCAGTCCGGCTACTGCCGCTTACGTACTGCTGGCAGTGAGATGCAGATGGTGCCAGATGTGCTTATCTTTGCCCACCGGAGCGGGCTGGCCGGGCTTTTCCCTGGCCTTGACCGACGCCTGGTGAACGCACTGCTGATGTGTGACGAGTCTCCCTGCGTGATATCGCCCGCCAGTCCGCTCCCTTCACCGTCTGGCTCATTGTCTTTCTGGCGGTTGATTCAGGCTATTACCGGGCGCAGGCGGGTGATGCTGATTGCGGATGGACAGCGCTGTGAGCGACTGGCTCCCTGTCGGTTGCTCATCCATCAGCAGGCCTGGTACCTGGTGGGTGAGCACGACGGACATATCGCCGTATTCACCCTGGATGAAATCCATCTGGTTCAGCCCCTGCAGGAGACGTTCCGCCGTAATGACAGTCTGTGCCGCCTGGCAGAAGACCCAGTGTTCATTCAGTCCTTACCCCATTTTCGCTTTATCCAGCAGTCACTGCTTGCGTTTGTTCCGGCTGACTGCCCACCGGAATAGATCAGGTTTTGTTATCAACCCGGCAACAGGGAGGAGCCCTATGCCCGTTATTGCCATTATCGCCATTGTTGTCATCGTCATCATTCTGAACAAAACCGGGGTGTCTGACAGCCTCACGGCCCTGACACTTGGCACCGTTGCCGCACTGCTGACAGGCGGTGGCGCAGCGGGTGCCGCCAGTGTTGCGCTGACGCCGTTCGTCGGTGTTCCGGTAGGCATTTTCGTGGGGATTTATGTCTTTGCCAAAGTCGTTCGTCTGATTTCAGGAAAAAAATAATGAAACGTAAAACACTCCCTCTGCTGGCACTGGTTGCCACCACCCTGTTGCTGAGCGCCTGCGATGACAGGAGTGATGACCTGAAAGCCATCAGCAAATTCAAGGACCTCACGCCTCCGCGCTTCAGTGACGTGGTCAGCCGCCAGGATGATGTCAGTGAGGAATGGGCACAGATTGGCTTCTCCACAGGTCTCACCCTGCAGGTCTTACGTACCCGTCAGTCGCCGGAAGGTTGCGAGGGTGGCAGTTACTACTATCTGGTGGATATGGAGGAAAAAACCGTGCAGCCGCTGATGAATGCGCTGTGTATTGCCGACAATATCAAACTGGAATACCACGAGGTCACGGACCCGTATTCGAAGGAAAAATACTTCGAATACTCCCATGACGGCAAACTGATGGGGCGGCTGCTGATACCGTCAAATCCTGATAATCAGGAATAAAAATAAAGATAAAGGTGACAGGAATGAAAACACGTTCACTCAGCCGGTTTGCGCTGGCAGGCGTACTGCTCGCGAGCTTTAATGCTTCTGCGGTTCCCGGACTCTGGCAGCAGGGTTACGGCCAGGGCAATGCGGAATACAGCGTGACGGACGCCAGTGGGAAGATGTTTACCATAAACTGTACGGGCAATCTGGACCAGAACGGTATCTACCAGCACTCGGTTTTTCTTACCCTCGCGGGAGACAAAACGGTCAGTTCGCATGATGACGGTACCGACATCACGGTGGTGATGAACCATCAACAATACGCCATTCCGTCCAGCCTGGGCTGGCGTAACGGGGATAACGCCTGGTACAGCTTTATCATGGATATTCGCAAGGCCTCGCAGTTCGAGGTCTACGTCAATGACCGCAAAGTTGGAACGTTTAAACCTGATATGCAGAATGCACAAAAGGTCCTGCCAACATTAGCGGACTGCACTAACGACTGATACATTCATTTTTCGACATGCAATCCAACCCCGACAGCCACCAGGCTGCCGGGGTTTTCTTTTTTTTGTCGCTTAATCAACAACGATATTGAAACCGAAGGTGGTCAAGCTTCCGATCAGATGATCGACGTTAGGGGCATACACTTCGGCTGCGCCGACGAAAGTAACACCACGTTCAACCGCTACACGAATGAGCTCGATTGCCTGTTGTGTATCTGTGGCCGGGGCGTAGCTCATTTCGACAGCATCGATAACGAATCTCTCGCACTAATATCCTATAGTTTTTAAAAATCATAAGACTTAGATATTCAGTCGAACCTTACGCCTCGTCAAAGCCTCCCCCAGCCATTCTGATTTCGTGAATAGCATCGCAAAATTCCTCCCCCACAACGTAATTAACTTGCGGAAGCAGTCTCCCAATGATAGTAAATCATTACTTTACGAATTATTGTGAAGAAAGAAAGTACTTTACAGTTCAATTTAGGAAGGACTTCCCATGTCAGAATTGAAATTTGCTACACGCCTGAACTCTTTTGCCTCCGGACCACATATTTACTGGCCTGATTTGCAGGGTAAACCGTCGGTACTGCAAATGATTGAACGCGCCGGAACGGTGCAAGGCTTGACTCACCTGGATTTAAACTACCCCCAGCATATGACAACTGACGTTAAAACCATGCGCCAGGCCATTGAAGCTGCTGGCCTTGCGGTTAACGGAATGCAAATGCGCTGGGATGCTCCTGAATTCAAAATCGGTGCCTTTACTCACCCGGATGCAAAAATTCGCCGCAAAGCCATTGAGCTGACTAAACAAGGTATTGATGCAGGGCGCGAGTTTGGGGCCAAATTAATGACACTCTGGATGGGTCAGGATGGCTTTGATTACTGCTTCCAGGCTGATTACAAAAAGATGTGGGAAGATGCCGTCAGCGCAGTACGTGAAGTAGCGGAATACGCACCGGATGTTGATATCAGCATTGAATATAAGCCCAATGAACCTCGCGCATACAGTATCTTCCCGAACGTCACTACCTGCCTGTTAGCCGTAGAAGAAGCGGGGTCACCAAATCTGGGCATTACGCTTGATTTTGCACACGTACTTTTCGCCAACGAAATCCCGGCTTACGCCGCCGCAATGGTTGCACGTCGCTCACGTTTATTGGGTCTTGATCTGAACGACGGCTGGGGAAAACGTGACGATGGTCTGATGGTTGGCTCAGTCAATCCTCGCGCAACACTGGAATTTATCTGGCAAATGCAGCGCGATGGTTATCAGGGTGCGTATTACTTCGATACCTTCCCGGACGCTAGTGGTCTTGATCCGGTACGCGAAGCTGAAACCAATATCGCGACCGTCAAACGTTTCTTAAAACTGAGTGAAAAACTCAACAACAACCCGGAGCTATCAGATGCGATCGCGCGTCAGGATGCTGTTACATCACAGCAAATAGTGAATGACATCATGCTGGCTCGCTGATTCGTAAGCTACCGGTGTTTTACCCCTACAAAAACATTGAAGGTCAAAAGATGAAAATAAAATTACTCTCTGTACTCGCCTCTACCTTATTCAGCTCTTGCCTTTACGCAGCGGAACTTCCACCACTGCATTCTGATACCGAACCTGATCGTACAGACTGGACAGAGCTTACCAGCAAATATGGCCCGATGCCCGCCGTCGACAGTAAGCTGAAAATTGGCGGCGTATCGAAAACATTAACCAATGAATACTGGCGCTCGCTGGGTGAAGGCTACAAAAACGTAGCGAAAAAAAATGGTTTTACCGTCGCTTATCAGGCTGCGGCAAATGAAGACGATCAGCTAGGTCAGCTTTCAATTGCCGAAACCCTTCTCTCTCAAGGTTTTAATGGCCTGCTGGTGTCACCGCAAACTGATGCCAATCTGCAACCTGCCTGGGAAACCGCGAAAAGCAAAGGAATTCCTGTCGTCAACGTGAACGATGCCGTCATGCCAACTGCTGCATGGTATGTGGGCAATGTGCAGAAAGATAACGGTGTCCGGGTCGCGAACTGGTTCATCAAACACCACCCTGAAGGTGGCAAAGTAGCCATTATCGAAGGGCAACCGGGTGTATATGCCGCAGGCCAGCGCACCAGCGGTTTTCGTGAGACTATTACCGCCAACGGTAAATTTACGCTTGTCGCCAGTATTCCGGCAAACTGGAGCCGCGAGCGTGCCTATAATGCCGCCGCCACTATTTTGCAACAGCATCCTGATTTAATTGGCTTTTACGCAAATAACGACGGCATGGCGTTGGGTGTCGTTGAAGCCGTGCGCTCGGTTAATAAATCTGCCCAGGTTGCGGTCTTCGGCACTGACGGCATTTCTGATGCTTATGCATCCATCAAGCGCGGTGAGTTGACTGGCACGGTGGATAGCTTCCCGGTGTTGACGGGCGAAGTTGCCATGGAAGTGATGCTGCGTCTGATTGATGGGCAGAAAATCTCTCGTGTAGTTTCAACTCCGCAGGCGCTCATCACTAAAGAAAATGCAGATGCATTCTCCACCAAAGATAACAACAAACTACGTGAACTGCTGAAACAGCAATAAAGCCAGGCAACGGAGGGTGTATGGAACAGTTTTGTTTAACGATGCGCAGTATCACCAAAACCTATGGCAATGCCATTGCTGTTCAGGACGTTGATTTTTCAGTTAAACGTGGGGAAGTACATGCGCTAATTGGCGAAAATGGCGCCGGGAAATCGACATTGCTCAATATCCTGTCCGGCGTCAGGGCTGCGGATAGCGGTGAGATCTGTGTTGAAGGTCAGGTTATTCAGATGAAAAGCCCGCTGTCTGCGCGCCATGCTGGTATTGCCATGATCCACCAGGAATTGCAGCACGTTCCTGAACTCTCCGTTGCGCAGAATATGTTTTTAGGCCGACCATTAACCAGATACAAAGGTTTGTTCGTTAACAAGAAAGCCCAGTACGCAAGGGCGATGACGATTCTTAAACGCCTCGATCCCACGATCGATCCCAACGAACCGATTAAGAATCTCAAAGTATCCCAACAGCAGATCGTGGAAATTGCCCGCGCACTGCTTGATGATGCGAAAATCATCGCCATGGATGAACCAACATCCAGCCTGACACCACGTGAATTTGACCGGCTGGCGGAGCTGATTTCCGATCTCAAATCTATGAATGTGGCGCTGATTTACGTGTCGCACAAAATGAATGAGATTTTTAAAGTCTGCGACCGTGCAACCATTATGCGTGATGGCAGGCAGGTCGGCGTGGTTAACATTTGCGATGAAACGGAAGAGACCATCGTCACCAAAATGGTGGGACGTAAAATTGAGAAGGTACAGCACAATTCTTATGCTACTGAAAAGCTGGTGCTGGAAGTCAAAAACCTTGGTCGAGATAAAGCCGTCGTCAATGCCAGTTTTAAGGTTAACGCGGGCGAGGTGTTGGGCATTGCCGGACTGGTTGGAGCTGGACGCACTGAGCTTTTGAAGCTGATTGCCGGTATCGATAAATCCACCAGTGGGCAGATAGCAATAGAAGGCGAAGTGCTGGGAAAACTCTCTATCGCTAATGCCATTCGTGCTGGTATCGGGCTGGTACCAGAAGACCGCAAAAAGGAAGGCATCATTAAAGAACGTGCGGTCAAAATGAATGTCGCCCTACCGTCAATGCGAAAATTCACTGTAGGTGGGCTGATTAAGAAAAGTAAATTAAATCAGGTCGCGACTGATGTAATGACTGACTTAAAGTTACGCCCGCTGAATATTGAAAAGCCGATTGGCACACTAAGCGGAGGCAATCAGCAAAAAGTGATTATTGGTCGCTGGGTTGCCGCCGACGCCAGAGTATTTCTTTTTGATGAGCCTACCCGAGGTATCGATATTGGTGCCAAATCAGAAATTTATAATCTGATTGAAAAGCTGGCTCAGCAGGGAAAGGCGATAATAGTTGTCTCATCTGAAATGACAGAAATAATCCGCATCTCTGACCGCGTATTGGTTATGCGCGAAGGTAGAATTTCCAGAGAATTACATGGCAAGGATATTACAGAGGAAAATATTGCCCGATTCGCCATCAACGATCTGGACGTAAAAAATTAATTTCTCCCTTTTATCTTTAAGGTTACTCATCATGATGACACAAGGTAATACACAGCCAGCGACCCCAGTTACATCACATTTTAAATTTAACGTGCGTGATGCCGGGACGCTTATTGGTTTATTAATTATTATTGTCACCTTCTCTTTTCTATCACCGGTATTTTTTACTTTACCCAATTTTCTTAACATTCTGCAACAGTCGTCAATTAACGCCATTATCGCTCTCGGCATGACGCTGGTTATCATCTCAGGAGGTATCGACTTGTCAGTTGGCCCTGCAGCTGCACTATCAGCAGTGCTGGGTGCTACACTGATGGTCGCGGGTGTTCCGGTTCCGTTAGCCGTAATGGCGACGTTAGGTATCGGCGCATTATGTGGAGTATTCAGCGGAACACTTGTCGCTTATGCTGGCTTACAACCCTTTATTGTAACTCTGGGTGGTTTGTCACTGTTTCGTGCTATTGCACTGATTTTCACCGATGGTAACCCAATATTTGGTATTCCAGTGGAGTTCCGCAATGTCATAAATGGACTGGTGTTTGGTATTCCCATGCCAATTATTATTGTGGTGGCCATTGCGCTTATTTTATGGGTGGTTATGAATAAGACCCCTTTGGGTGAGTATATTCTTGCGGTGGGTGGGAATGAAGAAGCTGCACGTGTGGCAGGCGTGCCGGTAAAAAGAACAAAAGTCACTGTATATGTTCTTTCTGGTGTATTAGCTTCACTCGCTGCACTTATTTTAATTGGACGCCTGGGGGCTGCTGAACCTACGTTAGGAAATTTATGGGAGCTTGATGCTATTGCTGCGGCTGCGATTGGTGGTGCTTCATTAATGGGAGGTAAAGGTAGCGTACTCGGTACAATTATCGGGGCAATAATTCTCGGGGCATTGCGTAATGGTTTGACATTGTTGAATATCCAGGCTTTTTATCAATTGCTTGCTACAGGCCTTATTATTATCATAGCGATGTTGATTGACAGAGCGACACGAGGCAAATAATGAACCTGGACCCACGAGCGATTGGTGCTCAAATTCGTATGAGATTGCCCCATCTGACTCCGTTGGAGAAAAAGGTTGTGGAGTCAATCACGCTAAAAACCAATTTATCTGAGCAAACGTCGTTAAAAGAAATTGCTCAGGAGAATAATGTTTCTGAGGCGATGGTAGTAAAACTTGCCAAGAAACTTAACTTTTCCGGTTTTCGTGATTTCAGAAGCAGTTTGATTTATTACAACCATTCTGAAGTAGCTAATCTACATGCGGAAATTGAGCCTGAGGATTCGTCGGAACAATTATTGGCAAAAGTGTTTCGGACATCAATCCAGGCAATCGAGGAAACCAGTTCAATACTCGATATTGCGGCTTTCGATCGTGCGGCTGATATCATATTCAAAGCGCGCTATATCGATATGTACGCCGTCGGTGGTTCGGCCACCGTCGCACGTGACCTGTCGCATAAGCTTCTGAAAATTGGTATTAAATCGTCAGTGCATGACGATGCTCATACCATGCTGATGTCTGCTGCTATTTTGTCTGACGATGATGTGGTTATTGCAATTAGTCACTCCGGTGCCACACGTGCCGTGAATGACCCGATTAAACTGGCTACCCGCAACGGTGCCAAAGCAATTGCCATTACTAACTATGCTGAGTCACCTATTGCGCACAATTCGCATGTGGTGCTCAACTCCACATCACAAGGATCGCATCTGCTCGGGGAAAATGCCGCATCGCGTATTGCGCAGCTCAATATCCTGGACGCGCTGTTTGTCGCTATCGCCAAAAAGGATTTGAAGAAAGCGGAAAGAAACCTGATGAAAACGCAGCAAGCGGTCAAGGATTTAAGAGAGTACTAGCATGAGCAAAATAGTAGTCACAGGCAGTCTGCATTACGACATTATGTTACAGGCGCACCATCGCCCGGAAAAAGGTGAAACCGTTATTGGCAGTGGTTGCCACTATAAATTCGGCGGTAAAGGTGGGAACCAGGCTGTTTCCGCTGCAAGGGCCGGCGCACAGGTGGCTTTTGTAGGCGCGGTTGGGGCTGATACTAATGGAATATTTTTAAGCGATATCCTCAAGGACAATGCCATTGATATCAGTCGACTGGCAACCATTGAACAGGTTCCATCTGGAATGAGTGTCGCCATTAGTGATGCCGAAGGAGATTATGGCGCAGTGGTGGTTTCTAACGCTAACAATCATATTCCTGAAAGCACTTTTTGTGATTCAGCATTATGGGATCAGACTCAACTGCTCATTTTGCAAAATGAAGTGCCTGAATCTGTAAATGTTCGCGCCGCACAACAAGCCCATCATCATGATGTTCTGGTGTGTCTGAATGCTGCTCCCGCGCGAATGATGAACCAGGAATTGGAAAGTAACATCGATATTCTGGTTGTTAACGGCGTCGAAGCACGGGATTTGAGCGGAATTGACGTGACTGATTTGGCTTCTGCACGTACCGCGACGGAGAAATTGTGCGAACGTTTTCCTGCAGTGGTGGTTACTGCCGGTGAGCACGGTGTGGCATTTGGGTTGAAGGGCGAGCCCGCCAGCTCCCTTTCAGCGATTCCTGTCGTATTAGTCAGTACTCACGGAGCGGGGGATTGTTTTGTTGGCGTGTTGTGCAACGCACTGTCACAAGGTGAAAGTCTGGCGCAAGCTTGTCAACGCGCGAATGAAGCTGCAGCGGAACATGTGTCACGTATTACCGAGTAATTTTAGTGCGGTGGTCAATCCGGACACCGCATTATTGCATCACTTACATTTCAAGATTTTCCAAAAACTGAATATTGAATCCATGGGTTGAACTCACAGCACAAGGCGGACGATCATATCCAAGAAGTATTTGTAGTGATAAATCTCATTATAGAATTCGATAAATATCCATTTTTCTAAATAATTACAGATAGATATTATCCCTATGCATTCTCCCGCATCCTCACTGGATTGCGGGATTTTTTATTTTTAACACTGTGAATGGGTGTGAGTCACTGGGTCATTGCTGGCTTCGTTTCCTCATGCATTTCGCACAGGTATTGCCATCTGCCTGCTCGAATACACCCATTACGTCTCCGTACCGAATCCAGTGCCATCCTTACTACCATTGATTAGGAGTTTTGCCATGGAGAAACAACTGACCTTGTTTACGCCAGAACTGCCGTTGACCTCACTGCGCACCATCAAACGTGCCCTGAGTCTGCTAGACCATCACCTGCGCGAACCGGGTGTGGCATTTACCTCCACACAGGCCGCACGCGACTGGCTCAGGCTGAAGATGGGTACCCTTGAGCGGGAAGAATTTGTCGTGATGTACCTCAATAACCAGAACCAACTGCTTGCCCATGAAACGCTGTTCACCGGCACTATCAGTCACACTGAAGTTCATCCCCGCGAGGTGGTGAAACGCGCCCTGTACTTTAACGCGGCAGCAGTGATATTTGCCCATAACCACCCCTCAGGGGAGGTTGCTCCGAGCCAGGCAGACAAAGCCATCACCCAACGACTGGTACAGGCGTTGATGCTGGTGGAGATCCGGGTCCCCGACCACCTGATTGTCGGCGGTAGGCAAATATTCTCATTCGCCGAACATGGTCTTCTTTAACAGGAATAAAATTATGAACAAAGACGCTACCCAAACCTGGGGGCTTAAACGAGATATCACACCGTGTTTTGGAGCACGGCTGGTGCAGGAAGGCCATCGTCTGCATTTTCTGGCGGACCGTGCTGGTTTCACCGGCTCATTCAGCGAGATGCAGGCCCGACATCTGGATGAAGCCTTCCCACATTTTGTCGCACATCTGGAGCTGATGCTGCTCTCCTGCGAGCTGAATCCCCGGTACGCGCACTGTGTCACGCTGTATCGTAACGGGCTGACCTGTGAAGCAGATACGCTGGGCAGTCATGGGTATGTGTATATCGCAATTTATCCCTCAAATCAGGTTAAAGACTGATCCTCAGCATCGTCTTAGCTTTGTAAGCCATCAAATCTTCCGTTCCTTTATTTAAGAGACTCAACATATGCAAATCTCAACTGTACCGGCCACGGTGCCGGTTCCGTCACGCCTGTCGCCCGTCCAGGTGTGGCAACAACTGTTAACGTATCTGCTGGAGCAGCATTACGGCCTGACACTCAACGACACGCCATTCCATGATGATGCGGCCATTGAGGAACATATCGAGGCTGGTATCACGCTTGCTGATGCGGTGAATTTCCTTGTGGAACGCTATGAGCTGGTGCGCACCGACCGCAAGGGATTCACCTGGCAGGAGCAGACGCCATTCCTGACCGCTACCGATATTCTCAGAGCAAGGCGAGCTACCGGATTAATGAATACGTAAATTCTTCGAGCCTCATTCCTGATTTTTACCTCTGCACTTTCCTCTCTTTTTATTCATCGCATAATGCGCCTGCCACTTACGGCAGGCGTGTTTGCTTTTATGGATGATTGACGATGCAAACAGAACCCGACGTATTAAGCGAATTCAACTAACGGATGAATGATATTTTGGAGAAGCATTAATCGGGGATGCTGTCATCATGTTAGAATCTGGTTGGATCAACGCCTTGGTTTTTGCCCCGATTCGAGTCCCAAAATCAACGATTTAATGTGTTGGTATCGATGTTGGTACATTATCTAAATGCTATTTTTTATTGCTTTTAAATCAAAGGATTAATTATTATGTGCGAGTCCGGCCTTCGCACCATTAGTATGTAAATAGACCTCAACTGAGGTCTTTTTTTATGCCTAAAATCCAGTCCCCGCAAGGCTCCTCTCGCTTTTTCAGTCAACATAAGTCAACCTGATTCAATCTACATCAACTTACTGATGCGGGTACAAATGTGGGTATATCCCGGTTCGATAATGTTTGTACCCACACAGAACCCTTGAAAGGATACTCAATATGGCTCTGAGTGATGTGAAGGTTCGTACTGCTAAGCCGGAAGCAAAAGCTTATAAGCTGACTGATGGTGACGGCATGGTGTTGCTGGTTCACCCGAACGGTTCTAAATATTGGCGGCTGCGTTATCGCTTCGGCGGGAAAGAAAAGATGCTGGCATTGGGGAAATATCCTGAAGTGTCATTGGCTGATGCCAGGGTACGACGTGAAGAAGCCCGCAAGCATTTAACTAATGGAGTCGATCCCAGTGAGAATAAGAAAGCTGTTAAGGTAGAACAAGAGCAAGAGGCGATAACTTTTGAAGTGGTCGCCAGAGACTGGCATGCCAGCAATCAAAAGTGGTCTCCATCGCACAGTGCTCGAGTGTTGAAAAGTCTGGAAGACAATTTATTTGCCGCAGTAGGGAAGCGAAATTTAGTAGATATTGGTACTCGCGATTTACTGGTTCCAATTAAAGCCGTGGAGAAGTCAGGACGTCTTGAAGTAGCTGCGCGTCTTCAACAGCGGACAACGGCAATAATGCGCTTTGCGGTACAGAACGGCTTAATTGATTACAATCCTGCACAAGAGATCGCTGGTGCGATCGCAACAGCTAAACGAAAGCATCGCGCTGCGCTAGATCTCAACCGCATTCCTGAGTTACTCCATCGTATTGATAACTACACCGGCAGACCATTAACGCGGCTAGCTGTGGATTTGACGTTACTAGTTTTCATCCGTTCGAGCGAGTTACGTTTTGCTCGCTGGACGAGACTGTAATTAAAATTGTGTATCTGCCTGTTTTTGATATGTTCACTCCAACAACGGAGACAGGCAAATTATGGACGAAAAGAAACTTAAAGCCCTTGCGGCTGAACTGGCTAAAGGTCTTAAAAC